>DASYTA010000668.1:0-14296 GCA_036002745.1 Cyclobacteriaceae bacterium
CTTTTATATTGGTAAGTAAAAGTGGAGCAGAGCCAGGCGTAACTGCTATCATGCAAGAAAATGAACGCGTACGCAAATTTGGTTTTACAGCCAGTGAACTGGACCGCGTAAAAAAATCAACACTACGTTCGCTTGAGCGGGCCTTCAATGAAAAAGATAAAACCGAATCGAATATCCATGCCGAAGAATTAATACGCAATTTTTTGGTTCAAGAATCTATACCTGGAATTGAGACGGAATTCAACCTCCACAAAGAACTTCTGCAAACCATTACTCTTGAAGAATTAAATCAGTATGCAGCTAAAATTATTCCTTCTTCCGAAGGCAAATTGGTAGTCTACAGCGGATCCGATAAATCAGAAACACCAATTCCAACTTCATCTGAATTGTTGGCGATCGTTACTAGAGCAGAACAAATGCCTGTAACCGCTTACGAAGAAAAAGCGGTGGGGACTAGTTTGATTGACAATACGCCAGCAGCCGGTAAAATCGTAAACGAAAAAGAAAATAAGGAGCTCGGCTACACGGAACTTTCGCTTAGTAATGGCGTAAAAGTCATTTTCAAACAAACTGATTTTAAAAATGATCAGATCGTAATGGCTGCGACTCGCTTTGGCGGGCAATCGCTGTACGAACAAAAAGATTATTTCAATGCAGCTTATGCAAGTGCAATTGTTGGGCAAATGGGAGTAAAAGATTTCTCACCTGTAGATTTGCGAAAAATTCTGTCAGGAAAAACTGCAAGCGCATCACCTCAGTTAGGCGGCTTTACAGAAGGCATAAGAGGTCAAAGTGGCACAGCCGATCTTGAAAGCATGTTGCAGTTGGTTTACCTATACTTCACTCAACCTCGCAAAGATGAAGCGCTCTTTGCTTCATTCGTATCCAAGCAACAAGCGATGGTTCAAAACATGATGTCCAATCCGCAAACAGTTTTTCAAGACACCGTTCAGAAAACGTTGTACAATAATCATCCTCGCGGGCCTCGTTTTCCTAAACCGGATGACTTCACAAAAATAAATCTTGATCGAGCGCTTGAGATTTACAAAGAACGATACAGCAATGCCAATGGCTTCACTTTCATATTTATTGGAAGTTTTGATCCAACTAAACTTAAAGAATTAGCAAGTATATATCTCGGTAGCCTTCCGTCAACACCGAATTCGCCAGCCTTTAAAGACCTCGGCGTACGTCCTGTGAAAGGAGTTATCAAAAAGGAAATTAAAAAAGGAAGCGAGCCAAAAAGTTTTATTAGTATGGCCTTTACAGGTGAGTCTCCTTATTCAGAAGACGCCAATCTAAAATTACAGGTGCTGACTGAAGTGCTTAACATCAAACTCATTGAAACGCTGCGCGAAGATTTAAGCGGAATATACGGAGGTGGCATGCGGGCGATTTTGAATAAGAATCCTTATAGCAACTACGTCATTAATGTGTCGCTGCCATGCGGCCCAGAAAACGTAGATAAACTCATCGCCGCAACTATTGCCGAAATTCAAAAGATTAAAGACAATGGACCACTAGAAGTTGATCTCAACAAGGTAAAAGAAACGATGGGTAAAAAACACCTAGAAGATTTGAAAGATAATAACTACTGGTTGGGCAAACTTCAACAGACTGTTGAGCTTGGTCATGATCCTGCAGCAATCCTTTCATTTGATAAGAGATTGAATGCCATCAGTGTGAAAGATTTGAAAGAAGCAGCCAGTCATTATTTCAACATGAATAATTATTTGCAGGCTGTTTTGTATCCGGAGAAGTAATGCGATTCTGTCTATTTATAAATAAGCCTTCGAATAAAATCGAAGGCTTATCTTTTTGAGGCTTGCGAAGCCTAATACGACTTCCTATCTTCGTTTTATTCAACAACAAAATGAGTGCTGAGAAAAAATGCCTTGAGTGTGGCGATAAGATCGCTGGTCGTGCAGACAAAAAATTCTGTAGCGACCAATGCCGGATCAGTTACAACAATCGTCTCAATAGTGACAACACCAATCTCGTTAGGAACATCAACAACGCATTAAGGAAAAACAGACGGGTCTTGCTAGAGCTTAATACCACAGGCAAAAGCAGAACTACCCGTGAAAAATTACTTGAAAAAGGATTTGACTTTCAATACTTCACCAGCATCTACACAACCAAAGAAGGAGCAGTATATCACTATTGTTACGAGCAAGGCTATTTGCAGACAGACAAGGATTGGTTTTTGTTAGTAGTTCGCCAAGAAAAAAAATAACTATCTTCTCATCTTTCCTTTTTTGAAAAGCTCCTTGTACTCCCGAAAATAATTTTTCATTTCTAAGGAATAATCAACTGCTGTTTGAATTAAGTTGGCCTGCCACAACGATTGAATTGAAAATTTCATGAGTGATTCTACATCTGCCGATCCTTTACGGGATGCACTGCGAATTTGGGCAGACGCCAAAGCTTGTGCCATCGTAGTCATCACAGTTTCCACGTTTTTCATTTTCTTATTACAAAGCGTGTGATCAATTTTCTGAGAAGTTGGCTGCAACTGTTTCAAAATAAATTTTTCATCACCAATAGGCACAATGCCGATAAACCTGGGCAATGCGTATTGCATTAAGCCCTGAGCAGTCACAACACGTTCAGCGTCCGAAGACCATTTAGGCTGAGTTAAATTAATGTAAGGGGCTAAAGAAGAAGGAAGGGCTTGTTTTACATCCAATAATCGTAATTTATCTTGACGAGAATCACGAACAAGTAGCACATATCGCTTAACTCCCAAACTACCAGTTCCGGCAATCCTAAAGGCAACATCTTTTACTTTTAAAAACCCATAATGCTCTTTTAGAAAATCATTCACACTTTCTCTCACTAGTTGATAGGTCTTCTTGTCTAATGAAAAAGTCTTTCCCTTAATAATTTTCAGTTTTTCTTTTTTTCGATCCACCCTTTCTTTGATCAGCTCTTTTTCTTTTTGGCGCTCGGCCATCTCAAAAAACTCTTGAATAAGAGACGGGCTCGTTTCCCGTTCAATGGTATAAGCTTTGCCTTCGGCTAACTGCCGAGTATAAGCTTTTAATACTACAAGCATCAATTCTTCAGCTTCTTTAGAGGAATATTTCCATAAATCAGAGGCCATCGCAATGCTGCACAAAAAGCGAACAAGCTCACAAGGCGCAGGAGCAAGTGCAGCTTCATCAAAGTCGTTGATATCAAAGTACACTAAGCCATTGGCGGCCCTATAGCTTCCAAAGTTTTCTAAGTGCAAATCGCCACAAGCCCAGACGGTTGGTCCTTGTTTCATAGGTGTCTCTTTTGCTAAATCCTCGTAAAATAAATGGCAAGTCGCCCGAAAAAAGGCGAACTCATTATCCGCCATGCGCTTGTATTTTAGCTCAATCGTGGGCTGCTGTCTATTTTGATGAAATTCTTTGATTCGTGCTTCAAGTGTTTTCATACTTGCATTGTCAATAGAAAACTACGACTTTCATTTGATTAACTTATTATGTGGTCATTACAAAACAAAAAAGCATTGGTTACGGGCGGAACGAAGGGCATTGGCCTCGCCATCACCAAAGAATTTCTAGAATTAGGCGCTGAAGTTCTCGTAGTTGCCCGGGATACAAAAATCATTCAAGGCCAACTAAAAAACTCTTCCAATCTGCATTGCATGGATGGTGACATCACCGATGCAGCATTTCGTGCTTCACTCATAGCCAAGCTTTCTCAAGATTGGGGTAAGCTGGATATACTTGTGAATAACGTAGGGACTAACATTCGAAAAAAATTCACCGAATATTCTGAAGCAGAAATTCGAAAGCTATTCGAAACGAATTTGTTCAGTATGACTGAATTGACCAGGCTTGCTTTTCCATTTTTAAAAAATTCTGGAAATGCGAGCGTAGTGAATATTGCTTCTGTTGCCGGCACATTCGATGTACTTTCAGGCCCACCTTATGGCATGACAAAAGCTGCAATTATTCAACTCACTCATCACCTCGCTTGCGAGTGGGCGCCATTTAATATACGAGTCAATACAGTTTCGCCCTGGTATATTAAAACACCTTTAACTGAGTCAGTTCTTTCTCAACCCGACCGACTCGAAAAAATATTAGCACGCACACCGATGCATCGCGTTGGGCAACCCGAAGAAGTTTCAGGAATAGTTGCCTTCCTCGCCATGGACAAAGCCAGCTATATCACCGGCCAAAATATTATGGTAGATGGCGGAATGAGTGTGAAGGGACTCTAGCATCCCCAAAATCAATTACTCAATTTTTTTTATGACCATCATGTCTTGATATATCATATATCTATGTATATTCGTTCATGTTTTCAAAAGAGCTACTAAAAGGGACTCTTTCCGCTGTGATTCTGAAACTTCTGGCGGAAGGAGGCAAAATGTATGGGTACGAAATGGCCCAGCGTGTGCGCGAACAATCAGGTAATAAAATTCTGATTAAAGACGGATCGCTCTACCCTGCTTTGCAAAGAATGACCGAAGACGGTTTAGTTTCTTTTAAAGAAGAGATGGTGGGTGGACGCGTGAGGAAATATTATTATTTAACCCCTAAGGGAAAGAAACAAGCAGTCGCTTCGTTGAAAGAATTAGAAGATTTTATTTCTACCATATCATTAGTTGCATTTCCCAAATCAAAACTGAAAACAATATGAATCTTTCCAACAAGGATCTGCTGCTGATCCAGCAAACCATTGAAGAAAGTCCGATTAGCAGAGCATCGATGAAAGAAAATATTATTGATCACCTAAGCTGCGTCGTGGAATTTAAAATGACAAACGGATGGGATTTTGAAGAAGCTTTTTCAGATGCTCTTCATGAATTCGCTCCTAACGGCCTGCGTGAGATAGAGCATGAAACTTATTTATTGTTAAACATAAAAACAATTACCATGAAAAAATTAACGTATTTGTCAGGATTGGTATTCAGCATCATAGGGATAGCAGGAGTTACAGCCTACTTCTTCCGTATGCCCGGTCGCAATGAACTTCTTATTACAGGGTTTGGAGGGATCCTTCTCATTTTTTTGCCTCTGTTGCTTTTTTTGCGTCAGCAGGTGGCAAAAACTTCATTCGAACGAAGAAAAGATCGAGTAGCTATAGTTAGCTTCCTCATATTTTCATTGGGCGGAATACTCAAAGGTATTCATGTGCCTTCAGCCAATGAAGCGCTGATCCTAGGAGTTGCCGTGTTTGCCTTCGGCTATCTACCGATGTTGTTCTTGAAAATGTATCGCGAATCAATCGCTGGATAAGACTATCTTTTCTCATACAATAATCATCCGCTACTGACCAAAATCGGTAGCGGATTTTTTTTGCCCTTCCCCTTCGGAGATGGAGTCGAATCACTTTTTTATTACTTTCACTCCACCAAAAACCAACGCTATGAAGAAATTTGATTTGATCTTGCTCATCCTCCTAGTTGTCACCAGTCTCTCTGCTCAGTCAGTAAAAACATTAACACCTGGCAAACCTGAAGAAAATGGAATATCTACTGAACGTCTTGCGCGTATTGATCAAACACTCAATGAATATGTAACGAAAGGATATGCTCCTGGTGCGACTGCACTCATCATTCGTAATGGAAAAATTGTTTATGAAAAATCATTTGGCTTTAGTGATCTCGAAAACAAAACTCCACTAAAGAACGACAATATCTTCCGCATCGCATCCCAAAGCAAAGCCATCACGAGTTTGGCAGTGATGATGCTTTGGGAAGAAGGAAAATTTACATTGGACGAACCCATCAGTAAATACATTCCCGAATTTAAAAATCCGAAAGTATTGGTTTGGTTTAATGAAAAAGATTCCAGCTTCAGTGCACAGCCAGCAAAAAGCGAAATCACCATCCGGCAGCTACTCACGCACAGTTCAGGAATAAGTTACGCCTCCATCGGCTCAAAAGAATTCAATGCGATTTATGCCAAAGCTAAAGTGCCTAGTGGCATTGGGATCGGCAACACGTCTGATGTACTTGCAGACAAAATGAAAATATTGGCCACCCTACCGCTCCGTCATAACCCCGGCGAGCAATGGACCTATGGACTAAATAATGATTTGCTCGGATATCTCGTTGAGGTTCTCTCAGGCTTGTCATTCGATGAATTTGTGCGTCAACGGATTTTTAACCCTCTCGGCATGAACGACACTTATTTCTACTTACCGAAAGAAAAACAGAGCCGACTCGTGAGCTTATATGAGTTTAAAAAAGATAAAGACAACGAATTAGTAAAGCCATCTGTCATCTATGATAAAGTAGATCCTAATTATCCCAACGGTGCTGGAAAATATTTTTCCGGTGGTGCCGGACTCTCTTCGACAGTGGAAGATTATGCCAAATTTTTGCAATTATATTTGAACAAGGGCGAATACAATGGAGTGCGATTGCTCAGCAGAAAAACAGTAGAGATGATACTTACCAATCAGCTGCAGTCTCCAATTACAGAAAGAGTCGGATTAGGATTTGGGTTGGAAACTCCGGAGAATGATTATAAGTCACCCTTTAGCCAAGGCTCATTTTCATGGGGTGGCGCTTTCAGCACCAACTATTGGGCTGACCCAAAAGAAAAACTAATCGCATTGATTTACACGAATATCTACAGCAACAAACACGGCGAACTTATGGAGAAGTACAAAGCTCTAGTTTATCAATCGATCGTCGATTGATTCGTTAATGCCAAACTGCAAGAATAGTCGACATCAATATGATGCCGAGCATGTGATAACCGGCATCAATGAACCAGAGTTTCAATGGTTTCATCAAATACATGTCGGCCATAATCAATGGAATGATCGCAATTGTACCAAGAGCTAAGCCTAACTTAATTCCGTGAAAAGCTGAATTGATTCCAATGACTGTTCCTATGAAACTGATCAGGAATGCAAGAACCAATGACATCACAAGGGTTTTAAGCATCATCGGCATCATCAATTTTTTCATCTCCTCCCTCTTGTCGGGAGTCGGTTCTGGAATACCATTCAAGGCCATCCATTGTTTTCCAAAAAATACAGAAAACCAAAGTGAGCCAAGCCCGAAGAAAACGATGGCCGCAACAATTATTGCAAGCCAATTAGCAGTGGATAAGAATTGGTTGAACATAGTGTTAGGGGTTTTAGATTATAAGAAAGCTAACTTAATTATTGATGAGAGACAACAGAATAATTGAAAATGTCTGCCATCCTTACACCGTTGGTTACAGATTCAACTTGAAATAAATTCTAATTTTGTTGACTCGAAGAAAACAAACATGATTGAAATTACGGAAGCGACAGTTGGGGACGTTCCCCTTATCAGGCAACTTGCCAAGCAGACTTTTCACATTACCTATTTACCCCTTCTACCAAAAGAGAAAGTTGATTACTTGTTTGGCTTGATGTACAGTGTGCCTTCGCTGGCAGACCAAATGAAAAACGGGCAACAATTCATTTTAGCAAAAGATGAAAATGGCTATCAAGGATATGCCTCGTTCGAGATCAACTGTAAAAAAAACGGAGTAACTAAAATTCATAAGCTCTATGTTCTTCCGTCAACTCAAGGAAAGGGTCTTGGAAAAATGCTTGTCGATTGGATTGCTGAGATCGCACGAGAAAATAAAAATCAAACATTAGCCTTGAATGTTTATCGCGGCAATCCTGCTATTGAATTCTATAAAAAGATTGGTTTCAAAAAAATGCGCGAAGTAAACATCGATGCAGGTGATGGATTTGTCTTCAATGATTTTGAGATGGAGATGGGTTTAAAAAATCTAAATTCGTGAACTCTATTGAATCCAATCCGCTCCAGCAAATATCTAAACACGAAATGACAAATGCGTGCGCCGGAAGAAGCCGAACAATTTACAAAAGACCAATGCGATTTATTTTCATATTCGCTCGTTTGCTTAAGATGAAAGGCGGTGCATATAAGCCAAGATGTGAGGCGCACAACATTATAAGGGGCTTACAAAAACACCCGAACTCGTGCCTGCAAAAATATAACTACCATTAATAGTTAACGACTGAACAAATTCATTTGATAATCCTACATTCACTTCAGTCCAAGTATTGCCATTATCGCTTGAAAGAAAAACTCCCCCATTGGTTCCTGCAAATATGTTATTGCCGATAGCTGTCAACGATTGAACGGTAAGATTGGTAAGTCCGTTGTTGACGGCTCTCCAGGTCGCTCCATTATCGTTCGAAAGAAATACTCCTGCTTGTGTTCCAGCAAAAATGCTTTTTCCGATAATGGCTAATGAGTGCACAAGCTGGTTTGTGAGTCCATTGTTTATTTGCGCCCAACTTTGACCACTATTGGTTGATAAAGTAATTCCATTTCCCAAAGTTCCAGCAAAAATATTGACCCCGTCAATTGCAATTGATGTAATTGATCCAGTTCCTGCAGTGCTTATCCAGGTACTTCCATTGTCAGGAGACACAATTACTCCACCTCCATAAGTAAAACCCGCAAAAATGTTGTTGCCTGAAGAAGCAAAGGCACTAATTGGTGCATAGGAGCCCATACCGTTTGGTAAGACTCTTTTCCAATCAGTGCCATTGTTGGTTGTGCAGAAAATGTCGCCGTAAGAAGTCCCCGCAAATATTTCATTACCACTTTTTCCTAGGCAAGTAATTTTTTGATTTGCCAATCCTGAGTTAATCTGTGTCCAACTATCTCCGTCGTTGGTTGAAACAAAAACACCTCCCTCTGTTCCAGCATAAACGGAGCTATTGATATTGATAAGAGACGGAATTGTTTGATAATTCAGTCCATTGTTAGCAGCTACCCAATGGCCTCCATTATCGGTGGAAAGAAAAACTCCATTATTTGTTCCAACAAAAATAGTACTGCCATTTATCGCGGCGGAAGATATGGCCTGTCCAATAACGGGGCTGTTTGCCTTAGACCAATGCATTCCATCTGAGGAATAGAATATATCTCCATTAGTGGTTCCCGCAACAATACTGTAACCATTGCTGGCAAGAGTTTGAACGTACACTGGAAAATTTGCTGATTCAATATCCAAACTTACTGCGTTCCAAGGTATAATAGTCGCGGGACTGCCGCTGTAATTACTGGTAAAAACACCGCCCATTGTTGAGACAAAAATAGATTGCCCACAAAGTACCAACGATGTAACATTTTCGATAGAACAACAGTTAACCATTTGACCCCAGGTGTCTCCATTGTTCTCCGAAACAAAGACACCTCCATCAGTTCCTGCATAGACGTTGCCATTACGAGCCGCCATGGATTTGACATATAGATTAGTCAATCCAGTATTTACTTGAGCCCACGTGACACCCTTGTCGATAGATCGATAAATACCATCATGAAGAGAGCCTGCAAAAATTGTACTACCATTTGAAATAATAGATGTAATCGAATGACCCGTTAATCCAGCGGAGTTCCAACTAGTTCCGTTGTCTGAAGAAAGTAAAACACCGTTACTAGTTCCAGCGAAGATGTTATCACCAATCATTTGAATAGACAGAACTGATTGATTGGTCGATCCAATGCTTGCAACATTCCATTTGCTGCCGTTATTAGTTGATGTAAAAATTCCCCCTTCCGTACCAGCAAATATTCTAGATCCAAGAACATTCAACGTATTAATTACTGCCCCAAATGGACCTTTTGATTGAGTCCAGTTAATCTTGGCAGGTGAGATTGGTCCACTATAAGGTGATATTTCATTTTTTGAACATGAATCCAAATTGATTGCCAAGGCAATTGAAATGAGAAATTGATGAAAGTACCTCTTAAGATTCATACCTGTTCGGTTATGATCGTATTTCAGTTGTTGCAGTTAAAATCAAATTCCAGATTCAAAGTAATGACGCTCAATCTATTTCATCATCTTCTCCAAAATCATCTTCGCGGCTTGCGCTACCGAAGTGCCTGGGCCAAAAATTCCCGTTACCCCTGCCTTGTAAAGAAAATCACAATCCTGTTGAGGGATCACTCCACCATATAGCTTTCTTCGCACTAAGGATTATACTTATTAAAATCAGATAAAAGAAAACTGTTGGTGGTGTTACTTATTCCCATACCAACAAATCCTTTGTTGTTGATTGTAAGATATATCGGCAAATTCCTTGACGCCCCGATCATTCCTGATTTTTGCACCCATTTTTTTATGGATGATTTATAAACCCAAAGATTATCTTCAAACCCAACACCAATGTATAATTCATTATCTGCGACAAAACTATAGTCGCTACTAGTACTCCCTGGAAAAGCTGGTAATTGAGTCCACTGATTAGACGATGAGTCCCATTCCCAAACATCAGAACCATTTGTAAAATAAGCTTTCGACTGGATTCCTCCGCACAAATGATCTCCACCCTTCATATTTGCACTAAATGGGATCAAATTATTGTCACGGCCCCATATATCGCCAACGGGGTCATAGGTAAAAAAAGAACCTTGAAAATCAATTAAGGCTACTTTATTTATTGAACTGACGTAGCAGGCGCAAAGCACTTGATCAGTATTAAGAGCTAATGGCAAGCCTCCTTTTTTCGTCCAATTATTATTTACTGGATTGTATTCCCAAAGTTCTTGATACTCCAATATATAACCTCGATCTGCCGAATTGAAAGATACACCCCCAACACCTGTAAAATTTTTGCTTAGTTCAGTCTTTTTTGACCACGAATCACTCGACAGATCATATTCCCACAGTTCAGCATCTGCTAAAGAACCATTAACTGTTCTTTGCGATGAGTGAACATATCCTTTACTCCCTACACTAAAAAACAAATCTCCCGCTCCAGTAACCGCCCGCCCTGGTAAGCTACTCATTTTTGTCCACGCTCCTGAGGTAACAGTAAAGTTATCAGCCGACGTCGCGAGCTTTCCTCCTGAGGACACTGTTATTTTTCCTGTAAATGCACCCACAGGAACTGAAGCAACAATCTCGGTAGGCGATGAAGAAACGACAGCAGCATCCTTGCCACCAATCTGCACCAAATTACCGCTAGAACTAAAATTTGCACCTTTGATCGTTACTTGCGAATTGTAATCGCCTGAACTCGGATCAAAAGAAGAAATGCTAACAGAGTTCTCTTTTGAACATCCACCTATGAATAAGATTAATACCAGAACTTTTGCAAAATTGATTTTGATCATAATAAAAATATAACAGTCATTTTAAACACTGAATTAAAAAGCAAATTAAGTCTTTTTAAAATGACTATCAATCAAGATACAATTGTCGGCCTTATAAAATTGCTTCCCTGTTTCTGTTAAGTGCCTCTTTTAGGCTTCGACTAAATAGTATTGATTATTTCGATGAGGAATGCCTATTCAAATCACTACATCATTTTATTAAGAATCATTTTCGCAGCTTGTGCTACTGAAGTTCCAGGTCCAAAAATTCCCGTCACTCCTGCTGCATAAAGAAAATCATAATCCTGTTGAGGAATCACACCACCAGCCACAACGAGAATATCTGGCCGGCCAATTTTTTTCAATGCATCAATTAATTCTGGCACCAACGTCTTATGTCCACCAGCAAGGCTGCTCGCTCCTACAACGTGTACATCGTTCTCTGCTGCTTGCTTCGCTACTTCACTCGGAGTCTGAAACAATGGTCCGATGTCAACATCAAAACCAAGATCAGCAAAACCAGTAGCAATTACTTTCGCACCACGATCGTGACCGTCTTGTCCGATTTTCGCTACAAGAATGCGCGGCCTTCGCCCGTCTTTTTTGGCAAAGCGATCAGAAAGCTTTTGTACTTCTTCCAATTCCTTTTTGTTTTTCATCGCTCCCGAATATACACCAGAAACAGCTTGAATGCTCGCTTTGTAGCGACCGAATACTTTTTCCATAGCCAGAGAAATTTCTCCGAGTGTAGCCCGATGACGAGCCGCTTCAATTGCCAATGCTAATAAATTTTCTTTTCCTGCTGCACCAACTTCAATTGCCTTAAGTGACTCAGCGACTTTTTGATTGTTCCGTTCACGTTTTAATTTTTCAAGTCGTTCGATTTGTTCTTTCCTCACAGCAGCGTTATCCACTTCCAGAATTTCAAAATCTGGTTTTTCATCCGTGAGATATTTATTCACCCCAATAATCACTTCATCACCCGAATCAATTCGAGCTTGTTTTGCAGCGGCTGCTTCTTCAATTCTTAATTTTGGTAGTCCGCGTTCTATCGCTTTGGTCATACCTCCGAGTTCTTCCACCTCTTGAATTAATTCCCATGCCTTGTCGGCAAGTTGTTCCGTGAGATATTCTACATAGTAAGAGCCGCCAAGCGGATCAACTACTTCAGTAATACCCGTTTCCTTTTGCAAGAACAACTGCGTGTTGCGAGCGATGCGCGCAGAGAAATCGGTAGGCAACGCAATCGCTTCGTCCAACGAATTGGTGTGCAATGACTGAGTACCTCCTAACACTGCCGCCATCGCCTCGATGCATGTACGCGTTACATTGTTGTACGGATCTTGCGCTGTTAAGCTCCAACCGCTGGTTTGGCAGTGTGTGCGCAATGCCATCGACTTTTCATTTTTAGGATTGAATTGCTTCACCAACTTCGACCACAACAATCGACCGGCACGCATCTTCGCCACTTCCATAAAAAAATTCATACCAATGCCCCAGAAAAAAGAAAGCCGTGGAGCAAAATCATCGATAGCAATTCCCGCCTTCAATCCCGCGCGAATGTATTCCAGTCCATCAGCTAGTGTATAAGCTAATTCAAGATGTGCTGGTGCCCCTGCTTCATGCATGTGATATCCACTGATGCTAATGCTATTAAACTTGGGCATGTGCTGTGAGCAATACGAAAAAATATCAGCCACAATGCGCATGGAAGGCGCAGGCGGATAGATATAAGTATTACGCACCATGAACTCTTTCAAAATATCATTTTGAATGGTGCCATTCAATTGATGCGGCTTCACGCCTTGTTCTTCGGCAGCAACAATATAAAATGCGAGAATTGGAATCACCGCGCCATTCATCGTCATCGACACTGACATTTGATCTAATGGAATTTGATCAAATAAAATTTTCATGTCGAGAACTGAATCGATGGCGACACCCGCTTTGCCAACATCACCAGCTACACGCGGATGATCTGAATCATAACCGCGGTGTGTTGCGAGATCAAACGCAACTGAAAGACCTTTTTGACCAGCCTCTAAATTTCTTCGATAGAAAGCGTTGGATTCTTTTGCGGTTGAAAAACCAGCATACTGCCGGATCGTCCATGGACGAACGGTGTACATCGAAGCGTACGGTCCGCGCAAAAAAGGTGGAAGGCCTGCGGTGAAATCTTTTAAAGAAGCATTCTCAAGATCCTTCTCATCAAATTCTGTCTTGACGGAAATTTTTTCAGATGAAAGCCAAGACTCATTCGATTCTGTGAATACACGAATCGGCTTGTATTCTGTTTTTCTGAAATTGGGCTTCATCGCTGCTGAAATCTTTTCCACGCTTCTCCCGCAATTTGATGCGTGAGCGCATCTACATAAAATGAACCCGCCAACGGATCATTCACTTTTGCCAAATGTGATTCTTCGCGCAGCATCAAAACAGTATTTCGAGCGATACGACTCATCATCTTATTATCAAAGGACTCTGGTTCAACTGTAATTGCATTACAGCCACTCATCGCACAAGCCATACCAGCAGTAGTTTGCTTGAGCATACTGCCGTGAGGCTGAAAATTTTCTTTAATCCAAGGTTGTGAATGCCCATGAATAAATGCTGGAATGGGATTTCTAATTTCGTAAGCCTCCTGAAGTGTGATCCACAAATTTTTAAGAGCTCGGATTTTGGCAATAGAAAGAAAGAAATCAGCATTAACTGAAATTGAAAATGCAATTGAACGAAAAGCTTCATCTGCTGAAAATTTTTCTTTCATCAATCGCTCAACTCTATCCACAGTCGTTAACAAGCTGTCCACAATTTCATCCACAACATCCTCATTTTTGTTAACGATGATCCCTTGAGTGTGAAAGTTCCTCCAAGTCTTGCGGTTGATAATGTTTTTATTCTCTCCAAGGAAAAACGCACCTGTTATTTTTTCATTAATCGATTTTGATTCGATGAAATCAGCTACCAGGTTTAATTGCATCTCATCCTTCGAGCTGAAGAAAAGAGAACAAGCCGACAATTCAATTTTATTAAGGAATTTATTCGGCTCTACTGCTTGTAAAACCTCAAACCAAATCCCATCAGCACCAGCATTTAAATGAATTAAGGCTTCATCATTAGCTTTTTTCTGATCGCTAACGATTACTTTCGGAACATTCAGCCAGCTTGCGTTGGAGAACCGCAATTTTTTCTCTTCAACTGAATCACTTCGATCATAGT
>DASYTA010000669.1:0-4712 GCA_036002745.1 Cyclobacteriaceae bacterium
TTTAAATCCTGCTTGCTTCCACAATTCTAAGACCGATGGTGTTAAATTATTTTTATTCTTCTGCAAATAATCTATCAAACGTGAAGGCACTTCTTGATTAAAAGATTTTGTTGCATCAGGATGATAATCGCGAGCGCTGGGAAGCATTCCAATTTCATTTTCTACTTGCACCATGATAACGGTTTGTTCCTTTTCATCTTTCTCTTTGATGTGTTTCATCAACGCACGGAAGACATTGATATCCGCTTGAAGGTTATTCGAACTAAATGGCGTGAGTATTTCTTGAGCAACACCTTTTTCACTATAAGCACGAGGATAATTTTTATAATCTTTCTTAATCCATGAAGGAACATAGCACGACATGCTATTCTTCCAACTTCCAAACCACAGCAGCGCAAGTTTCATCTCATTCTTCCTTGCACTTTCAATAAGGCTATCAATTAAAGCAAAATCAAATTTTCCTTTCTCCGGTTCGATCAACTCCCAATACACCGGAGTAAGTACCGTATTACAATTCATCAGCCTCAACTTTTTCCAGATCGGCCGCATGTATTTTAAATCCGAAGCACTTGAATTTCCAAGTTCACCACCGAGAACAAGAAAAGGTTTTCCATTTACAATGAGCTGAGTTGCCTTTTCTTGCTTGCGGAGAGAAGGAATTGAAGAGTTGTTTTGCGCTGACATGGAGTTAAC
Organism: Cyclobacteriaceae bacterium; assembly: GCA_036002745.1. GTDB lineage: Bacteria > Bacteroidota > Bacteroidia > Cytophagales > Cyclobacteriaceae > ELB16-189. The sequence goes on from DASYTA010000669.1 coordinate 694, forward strand.
GCAGTTTAAAACAATAAAAAGAACTGAGGCCAACTGAATGTACTTTCGTTTAATTATTTTCATGCTCAATTTTTTTGTTCCCGGTCAATTTTTTGTTGAATCGCTTGAATGGCATAGTAAATAAATGCCGTTGCGATTCCAACGATTACACTATACCACAAAATCAGAAAGAGGATCACCCCTTTGTCTGCCTCGCTTGAAGAGCCTATTGCAAAAAGAGGCCAATGAATCCACATGCTTACATCATGGACAAATCCCCAGTCAATGAATTCAATTAGCGGAATTAACAAAATCGCCAAGAAGGCAATTGAAATAATTAAACTTAAGATTAGTCGCCTTTTCATTTATAGATTAAGAAACAGCCTCAAAAACCATAACTATAAAACAAAACTTGCCGGATAATTCCAGCAAGTTTTTTAAAAGTTCAAATCAATTTTATCAAATTACTTTCTCGCTAACTTAAATCGGGCTTTTTGATTTCCTACAGTCAACGTGAAATATCCATCTTCCAAAATCTTTTGATCAAGTTTGTTAGGAAACGAAAGATGAGTCTCTGGCTTAATGGTAAATGAGACCTCTTTTGATTCACCTGCCTTAAGAAGTGGTTTTTCGTAGTACTTCAAATCACGTACCGGACGAGAGAGGCTCGCTACTTCATCAAACAAAAACCAAAGCACCGCTTCTTTACCATCGCGTGAGCCGGTGTTCTTAACGGTAACCGTAGCTTTAATTTCAGCTTGGCTGGATGTGAGAATGCTGTCGCTAAGTTTAAGGTTGCTGTATTCAAACGTTGTGTAGCTCAAGCCCGTACCAAACGGAACCAACGCAATCGGGTTACTGATTTCATGGGCGAGTGCTACTTCACTTGTTTTGTGATTATGTGGAACAAGACGGTTCACAGCATAAGGGAAATTAAAACTCATCTTCGCACTGGGATTTACTTTACCGCTTAATATTTCAGCGATCGCCTGACCTCCTTCAAATCCTGGAAGACCTGCAAACAGCGCTGCCTTGCAATCCTTATATATCTTAGTGATCACTCGTGGTCTTCCACCAATCATTACCAATATCACTGGCTTGCCTGTAGCTTGTGCTGTTTTCACTAATTCAACTTGATCGTCTGGAAGGCTGATATCTTGAATGCTACCGAATCCTTCTGCATAGGCCATCTCTCCTACTGCCACAACAATAGCACTGACATTAGCACCTTTTGTTTTTATTTCGTCTGCATTAGCAGCCAAAGAAACATTCGCGGCAGGAAATTCTTTTTGTAATGCAGTGTACAACGTGAGCATGTCCTTCGGGAATATTTTATCATCTTGAGTTTGCCACTGTAAAGTCCATCCTCCCGCAAGAGCATTTTTTGAATTGGCTACTGGACCTGCAACTAAAATGGTCGCACCTGCACTCAAAGGAAGTGCGCTTTCATTCTTCATCAACACAATAGATTCACGAGCGGCTTCCAACGCTTTCGCGCGATTTTCAGGAGTACCAATTCGCTTGAAGCGATCGTTGCGTGGATAAGGGTTTTCAAATAAACCTAACTCCAACTTCAATCGAAGTATTCGTGATACAGAAAGATCAATTCTCTCGAGACTGATTTTACCTTCCTTCACTAGTGCTTTTAAGTGATCACAAAAATCTGTGGTGTAAGGTGTCATCGCAACATCAACGCCTGCATTAATCGCCTGATAGGTCGCATCTTTTTCGTTAGCAGCGGTTTTATGATTTTTATAAAGACGGATGATATCTTCCCAATCGGTAACAGCCACACCTTTGAACTTCAACTCGTCGCGAAGAAGCGTTGTTAAAATGCGATAAGAACTATGAACAGGTTCTCCATTCAACTCACCGCTGTTGATCATCACTGTTTTAATTCCTGCATCGATGGCCGCTCTGAATGAAGGCACATGAAATTCATACAACGATTGCTCGGAGATATCGATAGGTGAGCGATCCCAACCGTACTTAGGTTCTGAATAACTTAAAAAATGTTTCGCCGTTGCCGCAATTTTATAAGGAGCAATATCAGGATCCGTCTGAACTGTCTTTACAAAAATGCTTCCCATCGTTGCTGACACATAGGGCGACTCACCCAGCGTTTCATAGTAGCGACCCCAAAGCGGAGTACGTGCTACATCCAACACAGGTGCAAACAACCACTGATGGCCAATGTCAGCCGTTTCAATAGCTGTTACATGCGCCATGTCAGCGGGAAACTGATTGTTGTAAGTAGCCGCAGTATTGAGCGCATGAGGAAAGATTGTTCCACCTTCCAGGTAGTTAGGTCCATGCATGTGATCAATTCCGTAGATGATTGGAATTTTGAGGCGAGAAGTTTTCATGTTATACTCCTGCAAGCCTTTGTAAAATTTATACCATGTTTCGGCAGGCACAGCTACTCCGTTAAGGAAAGAACCGACATGATATTTTCTTAAGATTTTGCCAAGCTTGGCAGTGTCAATTTTTATTTCAATACTTAAGTTAGTGCCAGCGCCCCAATTGGCATTGGTAACTATGGCCGAGTTATTGATCTGTGTCATTTGGCCAATCTTTTCTTCCAATGTCATTTGCCTTAAAAGGTGATCAATCCTTTTCTCAATAGCGTCATTCGAGGTTCTTTCAAATTTTCTCCTTTCTGCAATTGTTATATCTCCGGCATCTTTGAGAGAGCTCCATTGAACCGCGAGTAACGCGGTTATAACTAAGAATAAAATTTTAAAATTTAATTTCATGGGTTTTAGGGTTGATATGGTATGTGAATTGGGAGACGAAGAAAAGCATATTTATTTGTTTATTCAAGAATATACTTTTCGCCTGTTTTTGAAATAAAGAGGGCAACTCTTAACTCAAGCACTATGCTTTAAGAAAGACTTAACCAATCTCAGTTCAGGTCGGCTGCTTTCGGTAGCAATTGAAAGCAGTTGATTATAATAAAGAGTCGCTTCTTTGATGTTGCCTGATTTCTCGGCTGCCAAACCAGCACCATATAATCCATTAAAGCGATTGGGGTGTCTTTTCAGATCTTCTTGATAAGCTTCGAGAGCTTTTATAGGCTCACCTATTTCCAAATACATATCTCCCAATAGCTCTCTGGCAGGAATAACTTCTCCAGGAGTAACAGGGTGTTTCTCAGTGGCGTCTTCCATATTTGCAGCTTCATTCATAAGAGTCAAAGCTTCAGCTTTATGCCCTTCGTATAATTTAATCCAGCCTTCAGAAATCTTAATTTGAATAAGCACCAGGTTCGCTTTATAATCTTGCTTTGACTCTTTCAGTTTATTATGAATGGTTTGCAGTTGTTCTAATTCACTCTTGGCATAAGCAAGTTTATTACTATGAACAGCGCCCAATAGTCTTCCGAAATTAATATTCGCTTTTTCCCAAAGAAATTTATCCCATGGAAAATTGGTTGGTGTAAATTCCAATTTCATGGCTTCTTCCCAATTTTTTCTTTCCAATGAATATCGTGTAGGTATGGAAGCAAATGAATAGGCATCCTTAAAGTCATAAGGAAATACCTCGTTGATAGTTTTGAAATATTCAATTTGCTCCTTGGCTTTTACCTCGTTTCCATTCTGCAAATAAGCATAGAGCAAATAATCCAATCCATGAAGTTCCTCTGACCAATGACCTTTAATACCCATATTTTGCGCATAACATTGCGCCGCCGAGACTGAATTACTATTTGATTGTATGGATTCATTCCAAAGCCCAAGGCGTGTGAAAATGTGGGATGGCATGTGTTGGGCGTGTGCCGATGCTGCTGCAATGGAAGCATATTTTCTCGCCGCTGGCAAAGCTAAATCTGCTAGCTCTGGATAATCGTATGTATGAATAATATAATGAGTAATTCCAGGATGATTGGGTTCATTCTTCAAGACTGCGTTTAGTATTTCTCCTGCCTTTTTCTGTTTATGAAAAGATTTATCGGTTGGGTCCGCCGCCGAACGAAGCGCAAGTGCATAGAAAATTGCCGCTTCATTATCATTTGGATATTTTATATAAAGATTCTCCGA
>DASYTA010000670.1:0-1769 GCA_036002745.1 Cyclobacteriaceae bacterium
AAAAAATGGAATAAAAAAACAGCAGAACAAAACGAAGATTAACTAATTTTAAAACACTAAAACTGGCAGCACTTTTTTGACATCAACTACAGGTGGTCAATTTGCTCCGGACAGAGGTGGTCAGTTACACCGGATTTTGCATTCAACACTGTGGATTTGTGTAGTTCAAGTTTCAGTCCATCATCCAAACTGTTGATGCGCAGCGTATCGTCTTCCAATGAGCTTATATCGAATAATGAACTGTTGAGATAAGGAACACGCTCAAACTTTTCTCTTACAGCGTTTGTTCGCTCTCCCGGCATTCGAGCAAGTACCTGAAAGAAAAGTTTATTTAATTCATCAAAATTTGGAATGGTTTTGAAGTTTAGAAATTTGTATTGGTAATCACCAGAATGATAAGTAAGCAACTGACCTTCAAGAAGCTTTAGAAAGAGAATGCGATTGATCCACGTAATGCATAACTCAAGGCCAACATTGAATAGCCTCTCCTTTTCATCTTCACCAAATGCAGAACCATTACCCAAGAGTTTATTAAGGCGTTCTTCTGCAATCAGGATATTAATTGCATTTTCGAGCAATGAGCCCTGATCGGGTTTTTCTTTACGTTGAATCAACTTCTTGCCACCGTCTTTCTTTTCTTCTAATCCAATAATGTGTAGCAACTCGGAATAGAATTTTGTATCAAGCGAATTGCTATCGTTGGCAAAAGGCTGTTTGAGTAAATGGGCAGGTGAAAGAATCTTGTAAAGGTTGATCAGTTTGTTGTCGTTCTTCGTGTCTGGGTCTTTGACAACTTTCTGGACTTCCTGGAGATCGAACCACGTAAATTCTAATTTATCCTGAAGTTTATCTAAGAAAGGCTTTGCGATGTCATTATAAAACAAATCTCGATCGGATCTCGCTTTTTGTCCGGTCTTCCATTCAATGAAGTCCTTCATGAAGGAAGAGTTTCTGTAGAGAAGTGAATCAAAAACGCTGGAATCAAAAATAAACCATTCGTAAATGTCAGTAATGATCAAGTATTTGATATCGATGTTTCCATGGTCAACCCGTTCCTGCAGATAATAAAGGATCAGTTCATGGATGGCCTTTTTGTTGATATCTTTCACTGTGACCATGTCAGGTGACGATGGTCGTTTAGCTTCCAGGATTACGACGGGCTTTTTATCTTCATAGATCGCCAGATCTATTCGTCCTTTAGTGTTGATCTGGTTTTTGCCGCTGTAATAGGTATCATACAGAAATTTCGTTACCAGGTTCTTCGCATGCTCTTCGCTTTCTTGCTCATTGATATTGCTCAGAAAATCATGAAGATGCTTTTTGAAGACTTCAATCTCCTTCCGTATTACTTTTTCTTTTTGATAGGCTTTGTTTAGAGATTTTTTGGGAGTTTGAAGAACTAGATTCATGGAAACGCGATTGGACGCATCCAAATTAATCATTTTTGGACAGGAGTCTCCCGTTCTATCCAGCTTAACATTTAGTCTCCCTCTAACGCCAATAGGCTAAACTTTTAATTAAATTTGAAAATCTTAGACACAATTTTCGGCACAAGGGAAATAAAAAAGTCCTGAAGATCAGGACTTTAGGATTGAGATAAGTACCCGGGACGGGAGTTGAACCCGTACAGCCATTACTGGCCACAGGATTTTAAGTCCTGCGTGTCTACCAATTCCACCACCCGGGCAGACCCAAAAAATAAAAGCACCGAATAATGGTGCTTTATTCTTGAGCGGGAAACGAGACTCGAACTCGCGACCCCGACCTTG
>DASYTA010000671.1:0-3850 GCA_036002745.1 Cyclobacteriaceae bacterium
CATAATCGGGTGGGTTGTGGTTACGGTGATGGCATACATGGGTATAAGGGGGTTAGTTCTATGGTTTTCATAAAATAAAAACGCCCTGCATTTCTTTAAAATACAGAGCGTCATAATTTGTTAAGCGCGAATTACCAATTCACACTAAAGAATCCACGGTGACTCATCGCGATATTTGCAAGGATGATTACTAGAGCAGCAATGTTAAAAGTAAATAACTTTTTAAATTTCGCTGAACTGGCTGCCAACTTTTTAGATTGAATTCGGGCCATCGAGATCAGAACAATGGCAATCAGCATAGCTGTACCATGCTCCACCAACCAATATCGAGCAACCTTATCGCTCATAGATGCACCGCTGAAAATAACAACCGGGCTTACGAAATAGAGTATCAATCCTAGAAGCAGCTGTGTATGTGTGGAAATAAAAAGAAAGAGACTTAATTTATCGTCGGCTTTTTCAAAAGGAGATTTGTTAAGCCAGCCAATCAATGATTTCACAATCACGACGAGCAATAGAATTAATAAAACAAAGCGATTAAGCGAATGAAGAGCTACCAGTATTTGCATGACTTTTAGAATTTTAGCGAAAAATACAACTTACAGTTAAACAAAGCTAAAAGGATAACCTCTTAGGCTAAATTATTTGTGAAGTAAATCGTTGTTGTTTACTTTGAGATGTTTTATGAAATGTGCCTTGTTTTTGATGGTGTTAACAATTTCGCTTCGGGTAGCCGCTGCTCCACCCGATACAGTGAAAGTAGGTGCTTATGTGATGAGTGTGCACGACATCAATTTTCATGACAAGGAATATACAGCCCGCTTCTGGCTTTGGTTCCTTTATAAAAACAAAGAATTTGATTTTGTTAAACAACTGGACATCACCAATGCTAAATCAATCGATGAACCCCAGCTGTTGCAAGACAGCATAGGTAATGAGCAATGGTCAATGTTGAAGATGAAATGTATCATGAAGGAAAATTGGAACGTGCTGGATTTTCCTTTCGATAAGCAGCATTTAAACGTGCATATTGAAAATTCCGTATTTGATAAGAAAAGCCTGGTATTTATAGCAGACGAAAAAGGAAGTAAATATGATCCTGAAGGAACATTATCCGGATGGGAGATTAAGAACTTCAAAGTTTATGTGGACGAAAAACTTTACGAAACGGGTTTTGGTGATTACCGCCCTGGTAAGGATCATCAGATCTTTTCTGCATTCAATATTGAAATGGATATTGAACGAAATGCGTGGGGTCTCTTTCTGAAAATTTTCATTGGCATGTATATCGCATTCCTCATCGCTATGGTTGGGTTTGCACCTAAGCCTTCGGAGGTTGAGCCTCGATTTGGTTTGCCAGTGGGTGGGTTGTTTGCTGCTGTGGGTAATAAATATATTATTGATTCTATCTTACCTGAGTCAGCATCATTTACGTTGGTGGATATTCTCCACTCCCTAACCTTCTTTACCATCTTTGCTATCCTGGTTGTTTCAGCAATTTGTCTTAAACTTCATGACAAGGAGAAAGTGGAAGAATCTATTCGGGTGAATAAAATCGGCTTTCGCATGATAACGATCATTTACGTGATGGCAAACGTAATCTTAGTAACATTGGCCGCTACCAATTGATTACACTTTATTCTTTGTGTCGATCACAATGGTGACAGGACCATCATTCAGTAATCTTACTTTCATGTCTGCTCCAAATTCACCAGTCAGAACTGGTTTTTCTAAAATTCCTGAAATGGAGTTAACAAATTTCTCATAGAGTGGAATCGCAATCTCAGGTTTCGAAGCTTTAATATAGCTTGGTCGATTTCCCTTTTTAGTACTCGCATGCAAAGTGAATTGACTCACTACAATAATATCACCATTCTCGTCTTTCACGCTTACATTCATTACACCATCAGTATCGTTGAAGATCCGAAGGTTTACAATTTTACTAGCAAGCCAATCAATGTCTTCGTTGTTGTCAGCATCCTCAATTCCCAATAGTACAAGTAGTCCATTTTGTATTTGTGATTTTACAACTCCATCGATAGTGACGGAAGCTTCGGACACACGTTGGATAACAGCAATCATTTAGAAATTTTGTAACTGGCCCGATTCATGAATAAAAATTCCGCTTTGCGCCTGCCGTGAATATGCGATCATCGCACGCGCTACTTTAATGGATTCTATAGCCTGATATTTTTTTGGAACAAGGAATCCGAAAATTTTATAGAAAAATTTAGCGGCATCCTCCCCAGCGCGCTCTTCCTTTCGTGGGCCGAGCAACAACGATGGCCGGAGAATATGAAAGGTCTCGAACCCAACTTGCTCAATTGCTCCTTCCACTTCGCCTTTTACCTTGTTGTAGAAAACTCCGGAATTCTTATTTGCTCCCAGCGAGGAAACCAACATAAACTTTTTGGCCCCTAATTCTTTCGAAATTTTCGCCATTTGGAGCGGAGCTTCTAGATCAATCGCGCGAAAGGCTTCTTTTGATTTTGCTTTTTTGATGGTAGTTCCGAGGCAACAAAAAACATCATCCGCTTTCAATTGACTCTTATGACTTGAAAGATCACGAAGTTCGCAAACTAAATTGGTGAGTTTGGCATTGGCAGATGAAATTGGTTTGCGACTGATTGCAACAACACTCGAATATTGATTGTCATTTAGAAGTAACTCTAGGAGTTGGCTCCCTATCAATCCGGTACTTCCCGCTAATAATGCAATTTTGGCCATCGGTTAAAACACTTGCTGAATTTCTTTTTTCAATTCGCTTAATGCATGCCCAATAGGATCTTGCTTTTTATTCATCACCATCTCAAATATCTTTTTGGATAACTCAATTCCTGTGGAATCAGGAGCAACTTGCATAGCCGATTCATTGATTATCATGATCAAATCTTCTTTCGCATTACGTACTTGGTTCCATACTTCTTCCGTCATGTACACTTGCTGAGATACGTTGTGATTGTATTCGTTGCGAATTTCATCGAGCAGTATTTTTTGAAAATCACGGGCTGAGTAAGCCGGGTTGTTAAGTCGGATCAAAAGGTTTTGAGGAGAAATTCTTTCGAGGAAAAGAATGATTCGCTCATAGGCTTGCAGCCTCGCTGGCAGGATCGTTTCAATGCTTCGTGTGCGCACCTCCAGCTTTTTTAATTCAATCTCCCTTGCAATAAAACTTCGCACCATTAAATAGACGGCATAAAGAACCAGTGAGGCGGGGATGAGGATTTTTCCAAATTCAATAAGAGCTTCCATAAAAAATATTTGTACGAAAATTAACTATTTTTCGCTCACCTTTGTTTTTTAGCCGATTGCTTATTTCGCTGAATGTTTAATTCACTTCAACCTGTTATTCTTACAGCTACGGCGGCGGCTGAGGCTCGTAAGATCATGCAAACCAAAAATATTCCTGAAGGCTACGGCCTTCGCGTTGGTGTACGTGGCGGTCACGGATGCGGCGGTGTCTCGTTCATCATTGGCTTTGATAAACAAAAACCTTCTGACATGACTTATATTATAGAAGGAGTCACGATTTTCATCGACAAAAAACACACCATGTATTTGATTGGTAAAGCCGTTGATTTTTATGAAGGTGCTGATGCGCGTGGTTTTATGTTTGTAGAACAGGAAGCAATTGCAAGAGGAGGTCACCCAACACCAGACAAGGCCTCGCACTAATCTTTCTCCATCTTCACTCCAAATGATAAGAACTCTTTTCCATGAAGTATTTTATTGAGTTCTTTTTGGGTCTTTAAAATTTCATCTAACGAAAGACCAAGCTCACTGCCGTAAATTTTATAGATAAGCATCCATTCTTTTTTATCCATGAACCCATCGGAGTTTGCTATTACGC
>DASYTA010000672.1:0-5525 GCA_036002745.1 Cyclobacteriaceae bacterium
TACTAATAACGACACAATCGTTTTAGTGATCCAACCAAGATTCCGTATTAATAAAAAGAATGGAATAAAGCCAAGCAGGGAAATTACTAAACCTATTAACAAAATATAGGGTATTGAATTATCTCCCGGAAAAATCGCACATTTCACTTCTGTAAGTCTTAAGCCATCATTGTCTATCAAAGTCAACCTAATTCTTCCGTAACTTCTAAATGGCCAGAATACTTTTGGACATCTTAGAATTTCTATAGTGTTTTCAGAAATTTTGAATTCACTAAAATCTATTGAGGACTCGAAAAATGGTGAATACCATTTATAGCTCTTAACTTTATCTTCAATCATTTTAAGAACAATGGTCGATTTGTTCCTTATCTCAGTTTCGTAACTTGTGTTGATCTTATCGTTAAGTTGTTGAAACATTCTTAAATCAAGTTGTTGTCTTTTCCTGCGCTTCCAGCAAAAATGCTTTTATGAAATCATCCAGATCTCCGTCTAGCACATTTTGTGCATCGGTGCGTTCAACACCTGTGCGCGCATCTTTCACTAGTTTGTAAGGATGCAAGACATAGTTTCGAATCTGTGAGCCAAAATCAATTTTCATTTTTCCCGCCTCCACTTTGTCACGCTCCGCGTTTCTCTTATCCAATTCGCGTTGATACAGTTTTGATTTCAACATCTGCATGGCACGCTCGCGGTTAGCATGCTGGCTTCGTTCTACCTGGCAAACGATCACAATACCCGTTGGCTTGTGCGTGAGCTGAACTTTTGTTTCAACTTTATTTACGTTCTGTCCACCGGCTCCACCTGAGCGTGAAGTTTGCAACTCCACATCAGCCGGGTTGACTTCAATTTCGATGGTATTGTCAACTTTTGGATAAACAAAGACCGAAGCAAAAGAAGTATGTCTTCGCTGATTTGAATCGAAAGGTGAAATACGTACCAAACGATGAACACCAATTTCTGATTTCAGTTTTCCGTAAGCGAAAGGTCCTTCGAATTCTAATGTTGCAGATTTGATTCCCGCCACATCGCCAGATTGGTAATCGATTTGCGAAACTTTGTAGCCGTTCTTCTCTCCCCACATGATGTACATGCGGTTGAGCATGTCGGCCCAATCCTGGCTTTCTGTTCCTCCTGCTCCAGGGTTGATCTCCATCACAGCACTGAGTTGATCTTCTTCGTGGCTCAACATCTTTTTGAACTCTAGCTCTTCGATTGCTTTTGCCGTGGATAGATATTCGCGATCAAGTTCATCTTCGCTTACATCACCTGCCTGATGAAATTCATTAAGCACTTCAAGGTCATCCAATTGCTTGGAGACTTTATCGTAAGCGTCGGTCCACACTTTTTTGGTGCGGATGTTTTTTAAAATAACTTCTGCTTGTTTGGGGTTGTTCCAAAAATCGGATTGATGAGAGATAGCCTCTTCATCCTGTATTTCAACAATCTTGCGATCGTAGTCAAAGGTACCTCCTCAAAGCCACGATGCGGGCCCTCAAGTCTCTCAACTTGTCTATAGTCATAAAATAAAAATTTTGCGAAGGTAATCAGAAATCAGGTGAAGTGAGAAAATTATTTCTCAACGCTGATAGAACGGTGATGTGTAATCCACCATTTGCAAATATTGAATGCCGTTGATCTTCATGTATTTTGGTCGGATGAAAATCATCGCAGCTCCAACACCAATTGCGGCAATAGGAACAATCCACTCAGCCGGTGTGTCGTTTTGTGCATTGATCCCTGATGCAACGTTCAACTGATCTACCGCCAAATAAACAATTCCACCGAGAAAAAGTAACCCACCAATACCGCTCGCTTTCGCGGGGCCACGATGTTTTTTGATGTTGATCTTATAGATGTCTTTGTATTTCACCGTATCGTTTGAAGTAATCATGTAGAAGTCATACAGTTCAACGATATGTCCTTCTGTGTGACGTTTATCTTTCTTTAAAACAAAACGAATGTATTCACCTTCCTTAAATGCAGCTCGAACTTTACCATTCTTCATAATGAGAAGTTGCTTTTGCGAAAAAAGTAGAAGTGGAACTAAGACGAAGACAGCACAAAGGAGAAATGATTTCATCTCAGTGAAGAAACTAAAAAGTCACTTGATAAAAAAATTGATTTTAAAAAACCTCAATAAATGCCACGATGAATGGCGCGGAAATAAATAACCCATCGAAGCGATCGAGAAAACCACCGTGACCAGGCAAGCTATCACCACTGTCTTTGATTTCGATACTTCGCTTCAGCAATGACTCTACTAAATCTCCGTAAGTTCCTCCGATAATAATTATCCATCCGATGATCAGCCATTGCCACTGTGCCAACGAAGTAAAATAGATGGAAGCTCCATAGGCAAAGATCGTCGCTAAAATTGCTCCACCGGCAAAACCTTCCCATGATTTTTTTGGAGAGATTCGTTCAAACAGTTTTCGTTTTCCAAAAAGTGTACCTGCAAAATAAGCACCGGTATCAGTCGCCCAAAGAATTAAAAGACAACCTAAAATAATTTGGTAGTTATACACTTCTTTCTCGAAGACAGCCACGTTCAGCAACGCAAAAGGGGCGGCCGTATAAAAAATTCCAAGAAAAGTAATGGCAATGTTGGTGAAAGGTTTGCGCTCAAACTGTTTATACAACTTGATGATGAACAAGCACGACACCAACGGAAAAAACAAAAAATAATATTTACTGGATAATGTGCCTTGCTCAATTAGAAATGAAAGACAATAAATAATCAAACCACAGGCAACGCCAAATGCTTTTTGTGGAAGAAGTCCGTCAATGCCGGAGAGTTTGTAAAATTCGAGCAATGAAAATAAAACGATAATAAAAAATATAGCAAAGTAAAGCCACTCGCTGTACCATACTCCAAAAATAATCGCGGCCGAACCAAGAATGCCTGTGATCAATCGGGGAACTAAATTGCTGAATTTACTGGCCATCGAGTTGTTCTCTTTTCTGATCGTAGAATTTTTTAAAGTAATAAAGCATCGCTACCGCGATCAATGTAAAGATAATCACTGCTTGCCATGGTGCAGCGTCTGTAGACTCCATGTTCATATCAACAACACCTTTCTGATTGAGGTATAACATCAGCACCGAAAAACCATTGTTCACAAAGTGAGCAAACATGGCTATGAACAGGCTGCCCGACCAATAATATAAATACCCAAACAACGCGCCGAGCAATAAGCGAGGAACAAATCCAAAAAACTGAAGATGAAAAGCGCTGAACATTATTGCCGAAGCCCAAATGGCAACATGAATATTTTTAGTCGCGCGAAACAACTGCGGCTGCAACATACCTCGAAATACCAACTCCTCACCGAAGCCAGGCAAAACGGCAACCACTAAAAACGCAATCAGAAATTCTCCTGTTGAAGAAAAGTTTGTCATGTATTTAGTAAGTGCTTCAGCACGCTCTTCATAGTCGCGTGCCCAATCTTCAAAACCTTTCATCGACTCAGGAAAACTCAAGTGTGAATTCCAGTCAATAAATACAGAGTTGGTGATCATAAAAGCGATCGTCATCACTAACGTGGTAAGCAACATTAAACCGTAAACCTTCTTTCCGGCAAACCAGCTGGTGATTCCTTTTCCTTCAACAGAAAACCAAAACAACGAAGGCAGCAACCCCAAACCAATAAGCGTGGCAGAGCCTTGCATTATATATAGAGGCAATCGGAATTCCGGGTAGTTTATTGGGTCTGCCATCTTTGGCAACTGATCGGTGATGCTCCCTTCCATAAAAGGAATGGATAAAAAGAAACCGATGATCGGACCTATAAGAATAAAACCAAAACCTGCCACGACAAATGTTAAGGTAAACAAAGCGACCGGGCTTAGCTTCGAGTCGTGGGTCAATTCAGTCATCTCGCAAAAAACAATTAATTTTGCGCAAACAACGGAGTTTTCATTGAATTAACCAACGTGGCAAAGATCGGCAACATTGATTTAGGCGATTTTCCGCTTCTCCTCGCTCCCATGGAGGATGTGAGTGATCCGCCATTCCGTGCCGTTTGCAAAGAAGGCGGCGCCGACTTGATGTACACGGAGTTTATTTCTTCCGAAGGATTGATCCGTCATGCAGCGAAAAGCAAACAGAAGCTTGACATTTTTGAGTATGAGCGGCCAATCGGCATTCAGTTGTTTGGTGGCGACATCGGTAACATGGCTGAATCAGCAAAGATTGCCACTGAAGTAAATCCTGACTTGATTGACATTAATTATGGTTGCCCCGTGAAAGCGGTGGCTTGTCGTGGTGCAGGTGCTGCACTGCTGCAAGACATTCCGAAGATGGTTTCTATGACTCAAGAAGTGGTGAAGGCAACTCACCTTCCTGTCACCGTAAAGACGAGATTAGGTTGGGATGAGAAAACAAAAAATATCGTTGACGTTGCCGAGCGCTTGCAAGACATCGGCATTCAGGCATTGACCGTTCATGGTCGTACCCGTGTGCAGATGTATAAAGGCGAAGCGAATTGGGAACTGATTGGCAAGATCAAAGAAAACCCTCGCATGCACATTCCTATTTTTGGGAATGGAGATATCGACTCACCGGAGAAAGCAGTAGAATATAAAAATCGTTTTGGCGTGGATGGTGTGATGATCGGTCGCGCTGCAATTGGATATCCTTGGATCTTTCGTGAGATCAAACACTATATTAATACGGGAGAAAAGCTTTCTCCACCTCAACTGATCGAGCGCGTTCAAGCTGCTCGTAAGCATTTGGAGTTTTCTATCCGATGGAAAGGCCCGAAGCTGGGTGTGTTTGAAATGCGCAGGCACTACGCCAGCTACTTCAAATCACTTCCTGATTTCAAACCGTATCGCACTCAAATGGTGGAAGCACCTACTGCTGAAGATGTCTACGCCATACTTGATCAGATCAGTGAAGTGTATGGAATGGTAGTTGCTTAATCTTTAAGCGTCGATACATCTCGAAAATTTCAGTTACTCCAACTAATTTCTGCTGACTCTTTTTTCAATGAAGGTAGCGTACTCCGAGAGAGAAAATCTAAACTGTTTTTTTTAAGATTTTTGAAAAATAAGAACGCGTATATCCCTGAATTTGGGTAGTTGCTTCAAAAATTTGGAACCAATCTACCAGTTTCTGATTCAGGATTACCCGCGACGAAGAGAGCACTAAGATAGTTTTGAGCATATTTTCAAACCCATAAAAAAAATATGAAAAACAAAATCTTTGTTCTCATTGTCTTGCTTGGCTTAATCTCTTTCTCGTGCGGAAAAATGGAACTAACCAAACCCGTTAGTGATCCATTGAATGAATCTCTGAACGGAACACTTAAGGATGGATTGTTACCACTATGCAATATTGCTGATGCAGTCGTTGGCAAGATTGCTATCACAAGTGTGGTTGGTAATACCTTTGAGTACAA
This sequence comes from Cyclobacteriaceae bacterium, assembly GCA_036002745.1. Lineage (GTDB taxonomy): Bacteria > Bacteroidota > Bacteroidia > Cytophagales > Cyclobacteriaceae > ELB16-189. The sequence continues at coordinate 5,403 of DASYTA010000672.1, forward strand.
ATTTGTTGTTGGTAATGCAGGTAACGGAATTTTATATCTCAACCGTATGGAGTTTCAAGCGTACTTGTCAGAAGATGCTACACTTGACGCAACAGATCAAGCCGCAGGTGGGTCGATTTTTGG
>DASYTA010000673.1:0-7327 GCA_036002745.1 Cyclobacteriaceae bacterium
TGAAGCGCTTGCGGTTGCCTTTGAGTACACTTACAATGGCGTAGTATATAAAGTAGGAGAACTAACGGAAGATTACTCTAACAAGGCGACAACCGAAGTAATCTACCTTAAGATGCTTCGCCCTAGGTCAATCAATATCAAAAATTCCAGCGGACAAATTTTACCTACCTGGAATTTGATGATGAAGAATATTTATAACCTGAATGTGACAGGATTGACCCGTGACGGATTTCAGTTGCGTGTGATTTATCGCGATGATAAAACCGGTCTTGACAATCCACAACTACAAGTGATCGGAGCGGCAGGAACAAAGCAGTTAATAAATGTGGTTGGTTTGGATCGACTCAATCCGTACAATGACCCACAACCCGATGGTAATTTTGATTATGTGGAAGGGATCACCATTCAATCAGCAACGGGTTTGATCACTATACCTTACTTGGAACCATTTAACAAGCCATTAGTTGATTTGTTTAGTGATAAAGCGATATCTTCTGATGAGCGAAATGTATTGATCAACAAATATGTTTACGATACTCTTTATCACACCACCCAAGCTGAAGCGGCTCTTGTAACGACTAAAAATAAATTTTACTTCACTGGCTCGTTTAAAGCTGGGTCAGGACGTGATATTGTCATTCAAGGTTTTAACATCACACCAGGTTCGGTAAAAGTTTTTTCAGGAGGCACTCCATTACGTGAGGGTGTTGACTATACAGTAGATTACACATTTGGTAAGGTGACAATTCTTAATGAAGGTATCCTTAGTTCGGGCAAAGACCTTGATGTCACTTATGAACAACAAGATCCATTTGCTTTTCAAACACGCTCTTTGTTGGGAACCCGGCTGGATTATAAAGTGGATAATGATATAAATATTGGAGGTACTTTCTTATACTATAATGAACGCCCGTTGATTACCCGTAACCTGATTGGCAATGAACCAGCGAGAAACATTCAGTATGGATTGGATCTGAACATGAAAAAAAATTCGCGCATACTCACTAAAATGGTGGATGCGTTGCCGTTTCTTCAAACGAAAGAAGTTTCCACCGTTTCGATCAATGCAGAGTTTGCGCAGTTGCTACCAGGCACATCTAACAAAGTCAACGGAGAAGGAACTTCATTCATAGATGACTTTGAAAACGCCGCAACACCTTATAGTTTGATGGCTCCACAATCGTGGAAGTTAGCATCAGTTCCGCACGCTGATCCTAAGCTTGATTTGAGTAATGGAGCTGTTAATGATTTACGCGCAGGTTATAGACGCGCAAAACTTGCGTGGTATCAGATCGATAATATTTTTTATACCGGCGGCGATGGTACGAACTACGCGCCACCCAATGTGGAAGAGTCTCTGAAAAATCACTACATGCGCCCGGTTCAACCAAAAGAAATATTTCCCTACTTCGACAATTATGTTGGGAATTTTTATCAGCCCATCATGAATTTCGTCTACTACCCGGCGGAGCGTGGACCTTATAATTACAATTTTAATGAACTGAATAACAAAGGCACATTCAATAGCCCAACAGCGAACTGGGCGGGTGTCACCACAGCCATTCGCACGAACGTTGACTTTGATGCGGCGAATGTGGAGTACATCGAGTTTTGGTTAATGAATCCATTCATACCAGGAACTAATGGTAAAGTAGATGACGGGTCACCAGAAGCAACGAACAACTCTACCGGTGGGCAGCTGACTTTTCATTTGGGAAGTGTTTCTGAAGATGTGGGCCATGATGGCTACCATGCATTTGAAAATGGATTGCCAGTAGACAATAGTATTTCTAAAGGAGACACTTCTGGAGTATATTCTAACAGTAAGTGGGGTTACATATCTAAAAAGCAATATCTGAACAATGCATTTGATAACTCCACTACTTCACGCCAAAATCAAGATGTCGGTCTTGACGGATTGAACAGTGCTAGTGAATTAACTGATCCCAAGTTTAAAGATTTGATTCCGGTCTCAGCCGCTGAAGCAGTGAAACTTGACCCTTCCGCCGATGACTTTAAATATTATTTAGGGCCAGAGTTCGATAATGTTAAGGCCCAAGTTTTGGAGCGCTACAAGAACTTTAATGGAATGGAGAACAACTCTCCAATTCTTTCGGGCACAGAAGCTTATTCTACTGCTGGCACCACTATTCCTGACAATGAAGATTTAAATGGTGACAATACTTTGACTGACCTTGAAGATTATTACACCTACAACATTGATTTAAAACCAGGTCTTGAGGTTGGCCAAAAATATATTGTTGACAAGATTACACCGACAGATCCTAGTTTAAATTTAAATGGAGAAGTGACATGGTATCTTTTTCGGATTCCAGTCAGAAACTTCGATGCGCAAGTAGGCAATATCACCGGATTCAAAACGATCAAGTATATCCGTATGATTATGTCTGGATTCCAGCAGCCGGTAGCTTTGCGTATGGCAAATTTCAGATCGGTTGGACAGCGATGGAGACAGTATGCTGGAAATCTTCAGGAGTCTGCATTGACACAAGTGATCGAACCCGATCTTGACAACTTCACGGTATCAACAGTGAACATTGAGGAAAATGGTCAACCCGATGCCAACAAGCCCGGGTATGTTGAACCGCTGGCTCGTGACAAAGATGTTACTTCCGTAGTTCAGCGCAGGCTCAACGAGCAATCAGGTCAGATATGTGTCACTGGTTTGCCTGATGGTGACTCGCGTGCTATGTATAAAAATGTTTCGATGGACTTGTTCAACTACAAGCACATTAAAATGTTTATGAGTATTCACGGGCCTTCACCTTCTTCGCCTTTAAAGGATAACGCAGTGAAAGGTTTTTTGCGACTTGGAACTGATCCTGATCAAAATTATTATGAGATTGAATTGCCATTGAAAGTCACTCCCGGCGGCACACGAGAGGCCAATTTAGTTTGGCCTGAGCAAAATCAAATTGATTTGGATCTTGACCAGCTTTATGCCCTGAAGATTCAACGCGACAAAGCTCAATATCCTTTAACAATGCCTTACCCTCTGTCAGGAGCGCAACCCGTTGGAGATGGAAAGCATAGTGTACGTGTGATGGGCCGACCTGATCTAAGTCAATTGAAAGTGATTATGATCGGAGTTCGAAATCCAAGAGACGACGGAAGAAGTTATGATGTTTGCCTTTGGGCTGATGAACTTCGGCTCACCAACTTTGATCAAACAGCAGGCTGGGCTGCCAATGCTGTCATATCCGCCAAGCTTGCCGATCTCGGCACTGTTACCGGATCGTTCCGTCATATTGGTTTTGGTTTTGGTGGCGTGCAAACAAAAATTTCCGAAAGAGCTCGAGGTACTACAAACCAATTTGATATTTCAACTAATCTGAATTTGGAAAAATTGTTGCCGCGCAAAACGGGGCTAAAGATTCCGATGTTTTTTAGTTATGAAAGCATCATTATCGATCCGAAGTATGATCCGGCCAACCCAGACTTACGCATAGCTGCAGCATTGAACGCTTTAACGACAGAAGATGATCGAAAGAAATATCTGAATTTAATTCAAGATCGATCCTACAGAAAGAGCATCAACTTCACCAACGTTCGAAAGACGAAGGTGAAGAAAGATGCCGTTAGCCATTTATATGATATTGAGAATTTCTCTTTCACCTATTCTTATACGGAGGCAACTCAAACTAATTTCAATCTTCGGGAGAACACACGCAAAAATGTAAAAGGAGCGGTGGCCTGGCAATTTCAATCCAAGTCGAAGGGCATTCAGCCATTTAAGAACACGAAATTTGTTTCATCAAAACACCTGCAGCTTATAAAAGATTTTAATTTCAACCTGATGCCATCAAGCATTTCGGTGAGAGGAGAATTGGAACGATCGTTTACAAAGATTGCGTACAACAACAACACCAATCCCAACGACGTCACCGCGGGTTCAAGTAATTCAACACCTAATTTTCAAAAGTATTTTATTTTCAATCGCTACTATAATTTCAGTTGGTCACTGGCGAAGTCATTAAAGTTAGACTATGGAGCTACTGTTAACGCTATCATCGATGAACCGCAAGGAGACATTGACTCAAAGTGGAAAAGGGATTCCATCATTAACAATTTGAAAAAATTCGGTCGGATGAAATATTTCGAGCAAAATATCACGCTGAATTACACCTTGCCTTTTGATAAGTTTCCGATGACGAATTGGATTGGAGCAGACTATCGTTACAATGTTGGATACAATTGGCGTGCGGGTCCGTTACAGAAAGTGGACAGTCTTAACATGGGTAACATTGTGCAGAACACGCAAAACCAGGCCTTCACGGGAAAGCTTGATATGGTGAAACTGTACAACAAAATCGGATTTTTAAAATCGATCAATACACCCAAACCGCCACCACCACCGCCACCGAAAAATGCGGCTGAGCGGTTAAAGCTTCAAAAAGCAGACACACTGCCGCATCCACCTGAACTCAAATTGGTGAAGGGGCTGTTGCGATTGATCATGTCATTACGCAGCATTAACGGAACATACAATGTTTCGCAGGGAACTATTTTGCCAGGCTTTACGAAGACACCAAAATTTTTCGGCTTAGATGAAACATGGATGGCGCCTGGAATAGGATTTGTGTTGGGCCAACAGGATCCGAACTTTATGCATAAAGCCGGAGCGAATGGATGGGTGACTCATAACAAGAATTTAACAACTCCGTTCAGCCAAAATCAAACAAAGGATTTGAGTTTGCGCGCCAGTTTAGAGCCATCAATGGATTTCAAAATTCAGTTGGATGCTAAGAAAACTTCGAGCGCTACATTTACAGAGTTGTATAAAGACCCAACCGGTAATGGAGACTTTGTCGATCTTAGTCCGGCTCGCATGGGTAATTATAAAATTTCTTTTTTATCTGTAGGAACGGCATTTAGTAATAACAACGCATTGAATTCAGACGTGTTCAATCAGTTTATCAAAAACACAGATATTATTGCGGGACGTTTCAATACTTACAAGCCAGGCAGCAACTATGATAAGCAATCTCAAGATGTACTCATTCCTGCTTTTATTGCAGCCTATTCTGGTCGCTCTGCTCAGTCGGTAGCACTTACGCCCTTTCCAGCCATTCCAATACCCAACTGGCGTTTCGATTATTCAGGCTTAACTAAAATGCAACCGTTCAAAGATGTTTTCACCTCTTTTGTTATCAGTCATGCCTATACTTCCTCATACACTGTATCAAACTATACCAATTCACTTCAATACAATGACCTTAATCAATTGAATATGTCCAGCCGAGTGGAGGACTATAATTCGAATTTAAATTTTACTGGTGAAAGAAATGATTCAACTAATCAGGTTGTGCCAGTATTTGTAATTAATCAGGTGTTGATCAGCGAAACTTTTGCTCCATTAATCGGCATTAGCGTAAAGACGAAAAGCAAGTTGAGCTTCACATTCAATTACAAAACGAAGCGCGATATTTCGCTTAGTGTTGCCAATGCACAGATTACCGAAATAAATGGAAAAGACTGGTCGTTGGAGATTGGTTTTACTAAAAACAATATGAAACTGCCTTTCCGCGATCAAGGACGGATCATCACTTTAAAAAATGATATCACTTTCAAAATGACCATGGGCATTACTAATACTGAAACGATACAGCGAAGAATGGATGAAGGGAGTACCGTGACGGGTGGTAATATTAATTTTCAACTTCGGCCTAATGTAAGTTATGTCGTTAATAAAAAACTTACCGTTCAGGCTTACTTAGAGCGCACCACCAATGATCCGCTGGTATCAAGTTCATTTTACAGGGCAACGACAAAGGCAGGGATAAAGGTGGTGTTTAATTTGTCGCAATAGTGATGGCTTCTCAATAGGCGCAGTAATTTAATTATTGACATTTGAGCATTAAGCCTTACTTTTGGAAGTTCAAAAATTATAAATAATTGATATGAATATTCCGGCAGAACTGAAATACACAAAAGACCACGAATGGGTAAAGATTGATGGCACTAGTGCCACTGTAGGTATCACTGAATTTGCACAAGGTGAGTTAGGAGACATTGTGTATGTTGATGTTTCGACGACCGGCCAGGAGTTGGCACAGCACGCAGTGTTTGGCACTGTTGAGGCAGTTAAAACTGTTTCGGATTTGTTTTTGCCTTTAAGCGGAAAAATTACAGAGTTTAATAAATCATTAGAGACCGCACCGGAAAAAGTAAATAGCGATCCTTATGGAGATGGATGGATGATAAAGCTATCTATTAAAAATGCTGCCGAAGTTAACGGCCTTTTAACGGCCGCACAATACAAGGAACTTATTGGGAAATAAATTGATTCTAGCTACTAGATTCTAGTACCCTGTAGCTAGCATCCAGAATCCAGTATGATCGAGCTTCCCGTTATATCAAACGAAGAAACCAAAAAACGCAAGCCAGATTGGCTTCGGGTGAAATTGCCTATTGGCCCCGAGTATGCTAAAGTGCGCAAGCTGGTTGACGAAAATAAACTTCACACTATTTGCGAGAGCGGTAATTGTCCTAACATGGGCGAATGTTGGGGCGCTGGCACCGCCACGTTTATGATTCTTGGAAATATATGCACCCGGAGTTGCACGTTTTGTGCCGTGGCCACAGGTCGCCCAACAGAATATGATCAGGATGAACCAAGACGCGTAGCAGAAGCGATAAAATTAATGGGAGTAAAGCACGCCGTTATCACTTCAGTGAATCGCGATGAACTAAAAGACAGAGGAGCAGAAGTGTGGTATCAAACAGTGGTGCAAACAAAACAGCTGAGCCCGGAAACAACCATCGAAACTTTAATTCCTGATACGAAAGGAAACTGGGATGCTTTGTATCGTATGATTGATGGCGGGCAAGAAGTAGTAAGTCACAACATGGAAACTGTTGGAAGGTTATATCGAATCGTTCGCCCGCAAGCAAAATATGAACGAAGCCTGGAGCAAATCAAACGTATACACGAAGCAGGTAAACGAACCAAAAGTGGAATCATGCTCGGTGTAGGTGAAACAAAAGAAGAAGTTTTTAAAGCGATGGATGATCTTGCTGCAAACGGATTGATGATACTTACACTTGGACAATATTTACAACCGACTAAAATGCATTTGGAGGTTGCTGAGTTTATTCATCCGGATACATTTGAAATGTATAAACAAGAGGGTCTTAAGCGTGGACTGAAATATGTGGAGGCTGGCCCATTGGTCCGTTCATCTTATCATGCGGAACGCCACGTGAATGTGCCGATGACTTAATTAAGTTTGAACTGAATTTATTTTCAGGTGTTATAACACAAAAATAATTTCAACCTCATGGAAGTCTCTTCTGAATTTGAATC
>DASYTA010000674.1:0-6925 GCA_036002745.1 Cyclobacteriaceae bacterium
GACAGTACTGTTTTGGTGTATGTGATGCCGTTCATACTAAATGAGCAAAAAGGTTATATAGTTGTTAAAGAGAAATTTCAGCGGATCCAACAACTTCTCATGGAAAGAACTGGGATGGGAGGTACCGGTGAATCATATCTAGTTGGAGAAGATTTCAGGATGCGCTCCTCTTCCAGGTTTTTTCCCACAAAATTACCCAGAACTATTTCGGTTAGAAAGGTTGCCTCAGACTTGCCAGACACATTATCCAACAACCATATCATTACCGATTATCGAGGAGAAAGAGTTGTAAGTTATTATCGCAAGCTTAGTACACCACATCTAGGATGGATAATGATTTCTGAAATTGATTTCAACGAGGCGATGAAGCCTATCCGGCAATTGCGAAATTACCTTTTGCTGATCGCTCTTGGTTTAAGTGTGATCATTATCGTGAGTACAATCTTTATATCCAATGTTATTTCAAGACCAATTCTTTACCTGAAGGATGTTATCACTTCCTTATCGCAGGGAATTATTCCGCAGCAAAAAATTAATGTGGCTAATCGTGACGAGATCGGACAGATCGCCGGCGCTATTAGTCAATTGATTGATGGATTGAAACGCACCACTGATTTTGCTCATGAGATAGGATCAGGTAATTTTAATACATCGTTTACTACTCTTGGTACTAAGGATACGTTGGGCCTGACGCTTATACACATGCGCGATCAGTTAAAAAGCTTGAATGAAAGAGAGATCCGCTTAGTTCGCGAAAAAGCAGGTGCCCTGCTGGAAGGTCAGGAGAATGAGCGAAAGAGAATAGTGCAAGAATTGCATGATGGAGTGGGTCAGCTTTTAACAGTTGCGCAATTGCGTGTAGAGATGCTCGAAAATGAACCGGCATTGCAAAAAGAGATTATGAGCCTTATCAACGACACAATCGCAGAAGTGAGGAGGATATCGTACAATGTAATGCCCAATGCCATTGTTGATTTTGGATTGGAAGCGGCCTTGAAAGGATTGTGTGAAAATAGCAGGAAGTACACCTCCTTGTCGTTCGACTTTCAGTATGTAAAAGAGGTGGATCGTCCGTTGAGCTTCGAGGTGACCATTGCAGTTTTTCGAATTGTGCAAGAAGGAATTAATAATATCATCAAACATGCAAAAGCAACCCATGTTGATGTATATGTGTTAGATAAGGGGGACGAAATTTATGTTCTGCTAAAAGATGATGGGCAAGGATTTTATGAGGAACAAGTTTCGAAAAAAAATGGATTTGGATTGAGAAGTATGAGAGAAAGAGCCACCTTGCTAGACGGAAATTTAGAAGTGCACTCTGGCCGCGGTAAGGGCACGGCCATTGAGGTAAACATTCCGATTAAGAAAATTGAATGAACAAAATAAAATTAATTCTTGCAGATGATCATCCTTTAATCCGTGAAGGGTTCAGGTCGCTATTGGGCAAGAACGAAGCTTTTGAAATTGTAGGCGAAGCAGAAAATGGAATTGAGCTGATGAGGTTGGCTTCAGAAAAATTTCCTGACATTATTTTAGTCGATATCACTATGCCAACGCTTAGTGGGTTAGATTCAATTGAAAAATTGAGAGCGACACAACCTTACATAAAATTTATTGTTTTAACCATGCACGATGAGCCTGAATACGTTTTGAAGGCATTGAAACGTGGAGCCGATGGGTATCTGCTTAAAAATATTGAGCGGCCTGAACTTGAAAAAGCAATCCAGACTGTATATGCCGGAGGGAAGTATTATAGTCCATTTGTAGCAAACATACTTGCTGAGTCAATAAGCAAACGAAATGTTGTTGACCAGGCAGAGATCACACCACGTGAAAAGGAAGTTCTTGAGCTGGTGGCCGCAGGACAGAGCACAAAACAAATCGCCAATAAACTAGATATCAGTATTCGCACAGTCGAGTCTCATCGCATCAACATGCTTAAGAAATTGAGCGTAAATAATACTGCCGAGTTAATAAAAAGGGCCGTAGAACTGAAGATATTGAGTTAACTCAGGGTTTTCCCTGATATACAAATCCGCATAAACACTAAGGCCTAAGTAGTACAATCTCTGAGCTACAGCCAGGCAATTCACTCGTTTATTTGCTTAAGAACCAAACACTAATGCATATGAAACGAGTATTGATAATGAGTTTTCTATTGGTATCAGCACACGTTGCTTTTTGCCAACACGAAGTAAAGAATGACCCTACTTATTCAGTAAACAACTACAAGCATCCGAACAAAGCTGCGTATGCCAGGGAACACAATCTTGATAATTCTGTTTTCTTGCCGAGTGCTACTGTTAGCCTAACGGCCAACTATAAGCAGCCTTATTCTAAAATAGAAACAAACGCAACTGCTATTCCTGCAAAACGAGTTGAGAAGACAACGAAATCTTACAAACATCCTCAGGGACTATAGAATTTTTTAGGTTAGTTTAGGTTTAGTTTATTTGTTGGGCAAGCAGTAAGTAGCTTGCCCATCTTTTTTTAATCTCTCTATGTTCCGTGGTTCGTGTCCTCACGAACCACAAACGAATTTTAAGTTGTAGCTTCAAGGTTTGTGGAGACACCAACATCGGTGAATCAAGTGCGAAATTTATATAAATTAAAAAGGTGGCCAACCAGGCCACCCTTTACCTTCAAACTGTACTACTAAAACAAAATTATATCCTGACTACGCCAAAGCTTCGTCAGGCTAGTAAGTCAAAGCGATCAAGGTTCATTACTTTGTTCCATGCCGCTACAAAATCTTTCACAAACTTCTCTTGAGAATCTCCGCATCCATAAACTTCAGCGAGGGCACGAAGCTCTGAATTTGATCCGAAGATGAGATCTGCACGAGTAGCAGTCCATTTTATTTCGCCTGTCTTACGGTCACGACCTTCAAATACATTTTGTGAATCTGAAGTTGCCTTCCATGTTGTGTTGAAGTCGAGCAGGTTTACGAAGAAGTCATTAGTGAGTGTTTCTGCTTGTTTCGTAAAAACTCCGTTTTTAGATTGATCGAAGTTTGTATTTAGAACGCGCATACCGCCCACCAAAACTGTCAGCTCAGGCGCAGTCAGAGTAAGTAGTTGCGCCTTGTCTACCAACATTTCCTCTGCCGTTGTTTTGTGCTTAGGTTTGAAATAGTTACGGAATCCATCAGCTTCCGGCTCAAGCACAGCAAATGATTCTACATCAGTTTGTTCTTGCGAAGCATCTGCTCTTCCCGGAGTGAATGATATATTTATATCGTGGCCGGCATTCTTCGCTGCCTTTTCAATTCCTGCGCATCCGGCCAACACGATCAAGTCAGCCAATGAAACTTGTTTGCTGCCTGTGTTAAATTCTTTCTGAATTCCTTCAAGTGTCTTCAGCACTTTCGCCAATTGCGATGGATTGTTTACTTCCCAATCTTTTTGCGGTGCAAGACGAATGCGAGCACCATTGGCACCACCGCGTTTATCTGATCCACGGAAGGTTGATGCCGAAGCCCATGCCGTCGATACCAGTTGAGAGACTGTTAATCCTGAAGCAAGTATTTTAGTTTTTAGAGTAGCGATATCTTTTTCGTCAATCAACTTATGCGTGACTGCCGGAATAGGATCTTGCCAGATAAGCGTCTCTTTAGGAACCTCTGGACCAAGATAGCGAGCGATCGGCCCCATGTCACGATGGGTCAACTTGAACCAAGCACGAGCAAATGCATCTGCGAACTCTTTTGGGTTTTCGTAGAAGCGCCTAGAAATTTTTTCGTAGATCGGATCGACTCTCAATGAGAGATCAGTAGTTAGCATCGTTGGTGCATGGCGCTTTGATTTATCATGAGCATCAGGTACAGTGCCTGCACCTGCACCAGCTTTTGGTTTCCATTGATAAGCTCCTGCTGGGCTTTTGGTTAATTCCCATTCGAACCCGAAAAGATTCTCAAAAAAATTGTTGCTCCACTTTGTTGGTGTTGTTGTCCACGCCCCTTCAAGGCCACTGGTAATTGTATTCACTCCATTACCACTACCGAATGAGTTTTTCCAACCGAGGCTTTGCTCTTCAATGCTGGCAGCAGCAGGCTCACGACCTACGTACTTGTCTGCATCAGCAGCTCCATGAGTTTTGCCGAAAGTATGTCCACCTGCAATCAATGCAACAGTCTCTTCATCATTCATGGCCATGCGGCCAAAGGTCTCGCGAATATCGCGTGCAGCTTTGAGTGGATCAGGATTGCCGTTAGGACCTTGCGGGTTCACATAGATCAATCCCATCTGCACAGCACCGAGAGGATTCTCCAATTCACGATCACCAGTATAACGTTTATCACCCAGCCACTCTGTCTCAGAACCCCAATACACATCTTCTTGTGGTTCCCAAACATCTTCTCGTCCTCCGGCGAAACCAAAAGTTTTAAAACCCATTGACTCGAGCGCGCAGTTACCGGCAAGGATCATCAAGTCGGCCCAAGAAATTTTCTTTCCGTATTTCTGTTTAATTGGCCACAATAGCAAGCGAGCTTTATCAAGGTTTGCATTGTCAGGCCAGCTGTTGAGAGGAGCGAAGCGTTGTTGTCCTGCACCTGCGCCGCCACGGCCATCGGAGATACGATAAGTACCAGCAGAGTGCCACGCCATTCGTATGAACAAAGGACCATAGTGACCATAATCGGCAGGCCACCAATCTTGTGATGTAGTCATCAATGAGTAGATTTCTTTCTTCACCGCATTAAGATCAAGCGATTTGAACTCTTTTGCATAGTTAAAGTTTTTGTCCATTGGATTGGACAACGAAGATTGCTGACGAAGAACATTCAGCTTCAATTGATTCGGCCACCAATCGCGGTTTTGTGTGCCACCGCCGGCACTTTGTTTAAGTGCGCCACCGTGAAACGGGCATTTCGCTTCACCGTTTGCCGTGTGTGATGATGTTTTAGTTTCCATATTTTATGCGTTAAGAAATTGTTAGTAATAATAAATTCAGTTCATTGGTTGCGTGATGATTTCTGTCATTCCTTTTTCTCATTTATGTCATTCATTCTGCAGGCGATTCAAATAAAAGCACAAGTAACCTCACTAATGCTAATAAATCAAATTGATTATATTTATAAAAATATAGTTATTATCTATGACGTTAACACAGCTCGAATACATTGTTGCTTTGGATTCGCATCGCCATTTTGTTTTGGCCTCTGAAAAAAGTTTTGTCACGCAGCCTACCTTAAGCATGCAGGTTCAAAAGTTGGAAGATGAACTGGGAGTGAAGATCTTTGATCGCACGAAACAGCCGGTTATCCCTACGGAGATTGGCGTAAGCATTATCGCCCAGGCCAGAATTATTTTGCGTGAGGCTAAAATGATTCAACAAATTATTAATGACCAAAAAGATATTATGACAGGTGAGTTGCGTATCGGAATCATCCCAACACTTGCTCCTTATCTCTTGCCGCCTCTCTTTAAACACATGCGTGAAAAGCATCCTCAGCTCAATCTGATCATCAAGGAGACGATCACTGAAGAGGTCATTCATGAATTAAAAAACAATCGTCTTGATTGTGGGTTGGTTGTAACACCGCTAAAAGATTTGTCCATCAAAGAGGATGTGCTCTTTTATGAAGAGCTTTTTGTGTACGTATCAAAGAAGAACTCACTCTATGATAAAAAATATGTGTTGGCCAGTGATATTGATCCGGCGCAACTTTGGCTGTTAGAAGAGGGGCATTGCTTTCGGTCGCAGATGTTAAATTTATGTGAGCTACGTAAGTTTTCAGATGTCCACTTCAAATACGAAACGGGCAACATTGAAACGTTGAAACGCATGGTGGATAAAAGCGATGGTATTACTATTCTGCCCGAGCTAGCGGTGATGGAATTCACTGACGCCCAAAAGAAATTTGTAAGAAAGCTAAAAGCACCTAGTCCGGCACGAGAAGTTAGTTTGGTAACGCATCGCGACCACGTAAAAACGAAATTGATCAAAACGTTAAGAGAAGAAATACTCAATATCGTACCCAAACAAATGCAGAAGCTGCAGAATAAGAAAGTAGTTGAGATTAATTATTAGTTCAATTTATCCTGCTTGATGTCTTCGCGTTGAAATCTGAAAAATAGTTGAGAGACTGGAATGACAGATAAAGCAGCAATGGCAAAAGTGATGAAAGCTACTCGAAGGTGAAAGGCATGAGCCACGTAGCCAATCAGAGCAGGGCCGATCAACATGCCGGCAATACTGTAAGTAGCAATAATAGAAATCGCTACACCCGGGGAATATTTTTTTGAACGTCCAGCCAGTGAAAACACCATCGGCACGACAGCGGCTGTACCCAAACCCGCTAGGCAAAAACCCACGACACAAAACCAAAAGGTAGGAAATGCAATGGCTAATGATACACCGAAAGACATTAATAGTGAGCTGGAGATAAAGGTCTTACTCATTCCCACGTTTTCAATGAGCCAATCCGAACCAAACCGTGATGACGCCATAAAAATCATAAAGGAGAAATATCCAAGCGTAAATAATTTTTCGTTCACCACTTCTTTGAAATAAACTCCACTCCAATCGAACATGCCTCCTTCAAACAAAGAGGCTAAGAAAATGAGTATTCCAAGATAAACAATGTACGGATCTGGCTTTGCCAGATTAAGTTTATTTCCCGATGTCGATCGATCATTTTGCAGCAGATGTGGATAACAGAAAATAGCAATGAGTACCACAACAATTGCCACACTGGCAAAATGAACACCGATAGGAATATCGAAACCAACGAATAATGTAGAGAGACCTACACCTACAATTCCGCCCGTACTCCAAAGGCCATGAAAAGAGCCATTGATGTTGCGACCGAATTTTTTTTGTAATGCGATCGACTGCGTGTTAACAGAAATATTCATGATTCGCAGGCTAAAGGAGAAAAGGCAAATAGCAACGACCAACACAAATGTAGAATTGGCAAAAC
>DASYTA010000675.1:0-6112 GCA_036002745.1 Cyclobacteriaceae bacterium
CTACGGAGGTGAAGGTATTGCGAAGTATGTTTATTATTTTATTCTTGTTACGCATATTATATTATCTGTTGTTGTAATCCCATTTGTGCTTTTTACGTTTTCACGTGCGTTGGCTGGTAACTTTGAAAGGCACAAACGATTGGCTAAATTTACTTTTCCTTTGTGGCTCTATGTAGCAGTTACAGGTGTTATAGTTTATCTGATGATTAGTCCCTATTATAAATAACTATGAGGTATTTGGTAGCAATTGGGATGTTATTGATTGGCACAATATCTGCCTCTGCACAATGTGCAATGTGTAAGGCTACTCTTGAAAACAATATTAGCAATGGCCAGATCGGCATTGCAGCAGGCATCAATTTTGGGATCTTGTATTTGTTTGTATCGCCCTACCTATTTATCGTTATCGTGGCTTACTTTTGGTACAGAACCAGTAAAAAAAATGCAGCGAAGTCTATTGACAGCAATTGGGCAGGGTAGGTGCCCTCGCTGCCGTAAGGGATACATTTTCAAGTATCCGCTTTCTCAATTTAGAAAGTTTAGCGTGATGAATGCTACTTGTTCGTCATGCGAAGCAAGTTTTGAGCCGGAGCCAGGTTTTTATTTCGGAGCGCTATATGTCAGTTATGGATTTACCGTGACTCTCTTCTTTCTGGTTTGGGCAGCCCTACATTTTTTGTTGAGTCCGCCTGATTGGGTTTACTACGTATCTTTTATTGGCTCCGCTGCTCTTTTTATCCCGATCAGTTTTCGATATTCAAGAATCCTATTTCTTTATTGGTTTGGTGGTTTAGGACGGAAGATTGATTCATAATGCCATAAACTGAGGCTCAATGCTAAGGAAGTTATTTCCGTTTATTGCAGCAGTACTTTTATTAATCATAGCCATAACCTGGAATAATTCTGGTCGAGAATCATTTAGTGATAAATCACTCGCGAATCGGGTTAGTCAAAATCTTGAAAAAGAACTTTTGTCCCTTGAAAAAGAGGCTTCAGTAATTAGTTTAGATTCACTTCATTTCAACTGGTCTGTCCTTAAACATTCATTTTATTTAATTGAAAATGGAAAGATAACGGCATGGAGTAAAAATGATTTTTCTATTTCAATCGCCGACTTAGATGGTAATTACAAATTAAAACTACTGCAGACTCCTCGAATGGATTTGTTACTATATCCATTCCCGAAGGGGCAGCGATCTTTGGTGGGAGTAATTCCCTTGCGGGTTGGTTATGAAATCGTGAACAGCTATCTAACTACAACATGGAATAAAAAGATATTTCCAGTTCAGGGAATGAAAATATCTTCGGTCAATGATAGTTCAGGTGTAGCCGTTTGTTTGGCAAATCATGGATGTTTATTTAAGACTAAAGTGCCTGATGGAACCTTCGTGCCAAATAAAGTTTCACTAGGAATCGTAATGATATCAGTCTTATTAACGCTCCTTGGTGCTTTTATTATTGTTCGTGATTTACATAGCCGTAAAAACTATTTATTGGCATTCATAGTTTTGTTTGGCTCTATGGCGGCAATTCGAATAGCCATGGTTCAGTTTTTATTGCCAGGCCGGTGGATTTATTCAGAGTTCTTTGATCCGAAGTATTTCGCTTCCTCATCCTTTAACGCGTCTGTAGGAGATTTCTTTCTAAACGCGCTCATTGTAACTATTAGTTGCGCCTATTTATTCAAGGTTTACTCAAAATTGCATTTCATTAAAAACAGTTCTAGAAAGAGCAACTTCATAAAGATATCAATTTCAATCCTCCTTCTGTTAGCCTCTTATTTTGCATTTTTGTTTCCTCATCTTTTCGTTGAATCGATCTTTCATGACTCGGCAATTTCGATCGATATAACTTCTGGCGTTGCCTTTGATGGTTTACGTGTAGTTGCTTTTGGTGCATTATTTTTAGGTTGCATAAGTTCCTTCTTGTTCGTTCACGTTTTAGTGAGATGGGTAAAATTATTACTCAAATCAAAGCTTCAGTTTGTTTTTACAATTCTGCTGGCATCACTTCTTTTTGCGAGCTACTTTTTATTCTCTGATTTAAATTATTGGACTTCATTTTTCGTTGGCGCGATATATTTCTCTGTACTTTACTTCACCAGTTATTTTCGATCACTTTCGCATATTGGATCCCGCATTTTTTCATTTTTATTAATCGCGCTTATTGCGTACGGAACGCAGGCTGCATTAGGGATTTGGCGTTTTGCGGAAGAAAAGGAAGTTCGCTCAATGCTTAGG
This sequence comes from Cyclobacteriaceae bacterium, assembly GCA_036002745.1. Classification (GTDB taxonomy): domain Bacteria; phylum Bacteroidota; class Bacteroidia; order Cytophagales; family Cyclobacteriaceae; genus ELB16-189. Next base: position 2,241 of record DASYTA010000675.1, read on the forward strand.
TCAGCTAGTAATTTGATTAGTCGCGATGTGTTAGGGGAATATCTGCTCAACGAATCGACAAATAAAATAGCTAGCGATAAATTCATAATATCAAACATGGCTAGCCCTTTATTAACCAAAGATGTTGTCAGGCAAAAAGTAAGGCAGATCCATCTGGGCAGCTATTTTGATCGGTATGAAGTGAAAGTGAAATTGTATCACACTGACGGAAGTCCCGCGGACAATGGTTTAGATGACTTTGCAACTTCGATTAAGGCTTTTCAAAATGAAGCAAACAGAACTATATATGAGGGTGTTTATTTTATACATAGTGAGGCACCAGAAACTATAAAGCGCTACCTCGCGGTGGTGCCGCTCATAAGAAACAATATTTCATTAGGATATGTTGTTCTTGATCTTTCCTTAAAACAAATTGTCCCTCAACAAGTTTATCCTGAGCTTTTAGTCGACAGTCGATTTGTTCAGACTTTTCGAAACAGGAATTATAGCTATTCTTTCTTTAACAAAGACAAGTTGATGGGTAGCATGGGAAGTTTTAATTTTGATCGTGACTTTGACATTTCGCAACTGAAATACTCAGTTCTTTACTCGAAGGGGATAAAATCTAATGGATATTGGTTTGTGGGCGCAGAAGATGAAACGGGTCGGCAAGCTGTTGTGTCATCAGAAGGATATCAGAATTTTTTTATTCTCGCTAACTTTTCCTTTCTCTTTATTGTAGGAATAGGGCTAATCTTTTTACTTCTCATTGCTTACCTAATATCGCAAGCTCGACAAAAAATTACGTTGAATTATGCAACGCGAATTCAACTTTATGTTTACCTGTCTTTTATTGTGCCGTTAGTGGTAGTTAGTACCATCGCGTTGCGAATGATTCGTCAATCAGATGAAAGTCAATTAGAAAAGGAAATTCGGGACAAGGGGATTCAGATAACTGAAAGTATATCGGATATATTAGATAAAAATGACACATCCAGCATTCAAGAATTGCAAACCAAGGTTGAGGAGATTTCCCAGGCAAGTTCCGTGGACGCTAATGTTTATGCTCCTTCCGGCAGATTGTTAGCATCAAGTCAACCAACAATCTTCAATAGCCAATTGGTAATGCCTTTACCCAACAGAGAAGCATGGGGAAAAATTACCAATGAAAAATTTAACATCGTTAAGGCGCGATGCAATATTGGTTCATTGGAGTACAATAGTTTATTTTTCGCAATTAAGACAGGCAAGAATCGGGTGGATGGGATTCTTGAACTTCCATTTTTAAAATCAAATTCGGATACCGTGAGAGTTAGTGTATTGAATAATATTTTAGTCACATTTGTAATCGTATTCATTGCCTTTTCATTCTTTGCATTTAATGCTATTGACAAACTGACTTTCCCGTTGCGATTCATCGCGAAAAAACTGAAGACAACATCGCTCGGAGAGAACCAGCCTATCGAATGGAAAGCTAATGATGAGATAGGGCAAATGGTAAAAGAATACAACCGAATGCTTGATAACCTGGAGCAAAATAAAATTGATCTGGCTCGTAATCAAAAAGAGAGCGCATGGAGAGAAATTGCGCAGCAAGTTGCACATGAAATTAAGAATCCTCTTACGCCAATGAAGTTAACGCTTCAGCAAATGGAGCAATCCGTTGCAAATAATCCATTGGATCAGGAGCGAACCAAAAAATCGATTCAAACAATGTTAACGCAAGTTGACGTTCTTAACGGAATTGCCGGATCGTTTAGCGCATTCGCGAAGATGCCAGCTCCAGTATTAGAAAGAGTTGATGTAATCCTTCTTTTAGCTCGCACTGTTGCTCTTTTTGAAAATGAGACAAATACAATTATCGAATTTAATCAACCTCAAAGCTCAGTATTCAGTCGTGGGGACGCTCAATTACTCGGTCGGATTTTTTCAAATATTATTCTTAATGCATTACAATCTGGTGCGAATGGAAAGAAGATCAGGCTTGAGATAATTGCGACGGAAGAGAAGGATTGGAGTACAGTTAGTTTTCGCGATAACGGTTTGGGTATTGCCGAGGAACTTCGCGATAAAATTTTCCTCCCAAATTTCACTACAAAAAATACTGGGTCTGGGCTTGGGCTCGCTATTGCGAAACAAGGCATTGAACAGATGGGTGGAACGATCTGGTTCGAGACGACCAGCGGACTAGGGACAACCTTTTTTGTAAAACTTAAGACTTACCAAGTGTGACTTTTGCATTAATCGCTGTGCGATACGCATTGATGCAACTCTTGGTATTCGAGGTTTCATCCTCTCATCTTACTCATTACTTTATTCGCAAAGACGAAGTCGTCTAATTTGTCAACTCCGGAGTTGGTAATGTCTGCGTGGTTTCCTTCCCAGAGTTTGTGTCCTTTGTAGAGGAAAATGATATTCTCACCAATGCCCATAACAGAGTTCATATCATGAGTAACTACTACGGTGGTGATATTCAGTTCGTGAGTGATTTCCGCAATTAGTTCGTCTATCAAAATAGAAGTTTGAGGATCGAGACCGGAGTTAGGTTCATCGCAAAACAAATAATTGGGGTTATTCACAATGGCACGGGCGATTCCAACCCGTTTTTTCATTCCGCCGCTAATTTCGGATACTGCTTTTTTGTTCACGTTTTCGAGACCTACTCTCTTTAAACAATCATTCGCCCTATCGCGCATTTCATCGAGAGGAGTCTTAGTGAGTACCTCCAAAGGAAACATTACGTTTTCTTCTACATTTTTTGAATCGAACAAAGCTCCTCCTTGAAAAAGCATCCCGATCTCTCTACGGATTTCGGATTTCACTTCTTTATCAGCTTCAGTGAAATTCCTTAGATCATAAAACACACTGCCCTTATCAGGATTTATTAGTCCAACGATGCATTTTAGCAAAACGCTCTTGCCGGTTCCACTTGATCCAATTATTAGATTTGTTTTTCCTTGTTCAAATTCAGCATCAATGCCATCAAGCACCATTTTATCACCAAATGATTTGGATATATCTCGGATCTTAATCATTACAACATGATATTTACGATGAAATAATCAGCTAGAAGCACAGCAATTACACTTGTTGTTACAGCCTCAGTACTAGCAATGCCAACTTCTAAGGCACCGCCTTGTGTATAGTAACCCTTGAATGAAGAGATCGAGGCAATCAAAAAAGCGAAAACAATTGACTTGGTCAATGCTATAGTGATCTCAAAGTCGTTAAACCCAAACCGAAGGCCGGAAACATATTCTGTGGGAGTAATGATATGTATAAATGTACCCACTAGATACCCACCTATAATAGCGCATACTCCTGATAAAACTACGAGCAATGGATACATCAACAAAGAGGCGATAATTTTTGGCAGGACCAGATAAGAAGAAGAATTGATACCCATCACCTCCAGTGCATCGATTTGCTCGGTGATGCGCATCGTTCCAATTCCGCCCGCCATACTCGAGCCAATTTTTCCGGCATATATAATGGCCATGATTGTGGGGGCTAATTCCAATACGGTCATTTCGCGAACTACTTCTGAAATTACAAAGCGAGGGATGAGCGGGCTTACCATATTGTAAGCTGTTTGCACGGTGGTTACTGCACCAATAAAAGTTGATACAAGGATAAACAAGAACGCAGAGTTGACCCCAATCTGCACGCACTCTTCAAGAATCAATTTATAGTAGGTAGCGAACGTTTCTCTTCGCACAAACAAAGAACCCAAGAAAATCATGTACCTGCCGAATCCTGTCATTTACCAAATATGCTATATTGCTCAAAGATAAAATAACAATGCACAAGTTGGTAGTGGTAACAGGGGCAACCAAGGGAATCGGGAGGGCTGTGGCTGAGCGCTTCGCCTCAGCTAAGTTTGATGTGGCCGT
>DASYTA010000676.1:0-6392 GCA_036002745.1 Cyclobacteriaceae bacterium
AACAAATTGAAGAACAAATTTCCTGTGCATCTTCTTTCAGGCGACAGAAACACAGAAGATGAACGTATAAAAAATATTTTCCCATCTGACACAAAATTGAATTTCAATCAAACCCCATTGGACAAATTGCATTTCGTGTCAAACCTCCAACAAAATGGATTTCATGTAATGATGATTGGCGATGGGCTTAACGATTCGGGCGCATTGAAACAAAGTGATGTGGGCATTGCCGTCACAGACGATACGGGAATTTTCACCCCAGCCAGTGATGGAATTTTAAAAGGTGAAGAGCTTCAAAATCTTGATCAATTTATCAAGCTGAGTAAATCAGCTATCACTATTTTAAAATTTGCTTTTTGCATTTCCTTCTTCTACAACATAATCGCATTGGGGTTTGCAGTATCAGGGCATCTTTCTCCTTTGGTTGCCGCTATCCTTATGCCCATCAGCAGTGTAAGTGTGGTTGGTTTTAGTACGATAGCAGTAAATTGGGTTGGGAAAAATCAATTCAAGAAAAATTAAAATGGGCATTATCATTCTTCTTATTTTTATTTCTCTCACAATAGCATTGGTATTTCTTGGCGCTTTTGTTTGGAATATGAAAAGCGGGCAATACGATGATACTTACGGCCCTTCCGTGCGAATGCTTTTTGAAGACAAAAAGAAAGATCGAAGCGATGCGAAGACAAACAAAAAATAATTTTCTTCTTTAACAATGAAAGACATCGTAAGCAGGGAGGATATCATATTACTTGTCGATTCTTTTTATGCTAAAGTAAAAGCTGATGAATTGCTTGCTCCTAAATTCAAGCATTTGGATTGGCCAAAGCATCTGCCCACTATGTATAATTTCTGGTCTTCCATGCTGCTGGGTGAACAAAGCTATCAAGGCAATCCTTTCCAAAAACATCCTCCCTTATCGATCAACGCCAATCATTTTAATCGTTGGTTGAAATTATTCACCCAAACTGTTGACGAACATTTCTCCGGAGCAAAAGCAGATGAAACCAAGAGCCGAGCGCAAAGCATCGCTGGAGTGTGGCAGCACAAAATGGGTTTGATGAATTAAGTCAGACTTAGAAAGTCGGTTAAGCCGTTTAGCAAGAATGAAAACCTTGTAAACAAAAAGATGTAGCCAACTGGATGTTATTTTTCTAAATTGATGGAAAATAAATATCCATGAACACATCTATCCTCAAAAAAATGATGATGACTGGCAGCGGTTTGTTGTTCGGCCTTTCATCAGTTTTTGCGCAAGCATTACACAGTCGCTGGGATGAGCTGACTGCAAGCGATTGGCCTATGGCGCTAAAGAACTCAAATCGTACTTGCATTCTCCCAATTGGTATCCTTGAAAAACACGGGCCTCATGTTCCCATTGGTTCCGATTTAATCCAAGTGCGGGAGTGGTCAGCGCGCGCGACTAAAAGAGAATATGCTGTAGTCTTCCCTGATTATTTTTACGGTCAGATCAATGAAGCTAAACATCAGCCGGGAATATTTGCTTTACCTGAACGCGTTGTGTGGGATTTGCTTGAAGCCACCTGCGATGAGATTGCGAGAAATGGATTCAACAAAATTGTAATTATCAATGGTCATGGAGGCAATCCGCAAATGATTCGCTATTTTATTCAGACACGATTGGAGAAGCAGCGCGACTATGCCGTATACTTTTTTGAGCCTGGTTCAGATCCAGAGTATGTGAAGAAAATGAACGCGCTGCATAAATCCGATCCTGCCACAGATCAACATGCTGGTGAACGTGAGACATCGGCCTTGCTATATTTACGACCTGATTTAGTTAAAATGGATAGCGCCAAAACTGAGTCAGGTGCTAATCAAAAACGGTGGAACATTCCAAATGTTTATACAGCTATCTGGTGGTATGCAAGTTATCCCAACCATTATGCCGGCGAAGGAGCTGCTGCCACCAAAGAATTAGGTCAATTAGTGACAGAGCATTACATTGATTCCTTTGTAGCTGCCCTAAAAGCAATCAAGGAAGACACCAAAACCCTTCAACTTCAAAAAGAATTTTACGATAGAGTTAAGAAATAGTAATTTTAATTTCATCACAAAAAGTAAAAAAAGGCAGCAAGCGCTGCCTTTTTTCTACCTCATTATAACCTGAAAAAAAATCCTACCAAAGACTACTGACCTTGTTGAACCCGCTCAACTTTAGCAGGGACTAAGCCGTGTGCTTCCGTATGTGTTTTGATAACGGCAAGCGAATCAGGCGCCTCTGATAAACACACTACCGTGCCGAGCTTTTCATCTACCCAATAGTTGACAAAGTTTACGCCATACTTTCCTTGTGTTGCTAAGTCCTTTGCATGAGCACCAGCCACGGCTTCTGCATTTACACTTCCAGGCTCAAGATGGTGAATATCGAGGAACATTTGTTTGCCATTCAATTTAGCCTCAGGCCCATCGGTTACTTCAAAAATATAATCAGGTACCAAGCCATGCGCTTTTTGATGTGTCTTAAACAGATTTGCTTGAGAGCCTGATTCAGCCAGGCAATAAACTTTGCCTGCTTGCTCATCCACCCAATATTTGATAAAGCTCACACCAAATTCCGTTTGAGTGGCAAGGTCTTTCTTATGAGCATCTGCAACCGCCGCTGCCGTTACTTTTCCTGGTCCTAAATCATGCACGTCAAGAAATAATTTCTTTTGGGTTGAGGTAGTAGCTGTCTCTTTTTTTTCTTTTTGTGCACAGGCCGTTACTGCGGCGATTAAGCCAATAACAATCAATTTTGTTTTCATACTTATTTTAAGTTGGGTTTAATTTGTGTGCCACCAATTCCTGATGACGCATCAAAAGTAGGCTTCTGCCCTACCCTGGCTCTACCTCGTTTGAACCAATTGCTTGTAATTTTGGCGCATGCCGGTACTTATCTCGTTATAGAATAACTAAATAGTCGGAAGGCGCCATTCCAAAGCGCTTGCGAAAGCATTTTGTGAAATAGGAAGGATTACTGAAACCAACTGCCATGGTCACTTCAGCGATGTTTAATTTCTGATCCTCCATTAGAGCGATAGCTTTTCTCAGTTTGTATTCTTTTAAAAAGTCATTTGGAGATAACCCTGATAACGCATTTAGTTTTCGCGCGAGCTGTGATTTACTCATTCCCAATTCGCGAGCAAAATCAGGCATAGTCAAATCATTTTTATCCCACACTTTTTCAACACTCTGCATCACATGGTCTAAAAATTGTTCATCAGCTGGAGTGATAAATTTTACAGCTTGCGAAATCGACTTATGACTTCCATTATACAGCTGCATAACCTTGGAAGATAGCGTGACCTCGCCATTCTTAGAAACAAAAGAGAAATGATCAACTGACTTTCGAACGGCCTCGAAAAAACTTCCCTTTTCTTGTAATGGCGGACCAATATTCAGCGCTAACCTTATTTCAATAGGCAAAGAACTCTCGATTATTTTATCTCGAATGCGCAAGGCTTTGTCGATAGCTGCGGTGCTTGAATCAAAAACGACAATGAGTCGGTTTTCAAAACTTTCACCAGTTTTCACTTGGTCCTGATCAAGAACATCTTTCATTATCTCTTTTGCCTGCCGGTAATGATCTGGAGAACCCAACAAATCAATATAAAGAAGAATCCTTGTGCCTGTGTCAAGTGTTCCATCACTGTTGAGCGTGAAATCCAAGGCATCCTTTTGCTTGTTGGCAAGTAAGGCTGTAAAGTCGGCTTCAGTAATTTCGAGAATGTTGCACGCAATATTTCCGTGAGCCTCTTGATGCACTTTAGCGCACGATTCTTTATCAGGGCCTTCAACAAGGCAAAAAAGATAACCTTGAGGTTGATTTAATAATATTTGCAGATAGCGCACTCCATACTTGGCCTGAGTTGCTTTATCGGCAACATGGAATTGCTTAATGATATCAAGCGTTAAATTACTGTCAATATGGAGGTCAATGTATAAAGGCATTTCAATGAAGGATTCTAAATTAATCAGATTTGAACTAGCGGTCAAACAGGCTTGTACGAAGGATTCAATCTATATGTTCTGGTAAAGACAATTGCCTTTAAAGAATACACTGACAAAAATCATCTTTTTGCCTGCATCCAATCAGTATACGCATCTTTGGCCAACTCTACTTTTAGCCTTAGATTCGAATGATAAAACCTAACCCATGGAATTAGAGAAAATCCACTACGACAATAAGATCGTAAAATCCTTCATTATAGCAACAGTCATTTTCGGAATTGTGGGAATGACCGTCGGACTGGTGGCCGCCATCCAGCTTTTTTATCCGACACTTTTAAGTAATCAATATTTTGATATTCATGCTGGTTGGAACAGTTTCGGTAGGATACGACCATTGCATACCAACGCCATCATCTTCGCTTTTGTTGGTAATGCGATGTTTGCCGGAGTTTATTACTCTATGCAAAGATTGCTGAAGACGCGCATGTTTAGCGATCTTCTGAGCTGGATCCATTTCTGGGGTTGGCAATTAATTATTCTCTCAGCTGCTATCACATTACCACTTGGTCTTACTACTTCAAAAGAGTACGCTGAGTTGGAGTGGCCCATTGATATTGCGATCGCTGTGGTTTGGGTAGTGTTCGGCTGGAATATGATCGGTACAATTCTGCGAAGACGTGAGAAGCACATGTATGTGGCCATCTGGTTTTATATTGCCACGTTTGTTACTGTTGCGGTTCTCCATATTGTGAACTCCTTCGAGATGCCTGCGGGTCTTTTCAAAAGCTACTCGTGGTATGCTGGTGTTCAAGATGCACTAGTGCAATGGTGGTACGGTCATAATGCAGTTGCGTTTTTCCTGACAACACCTTATCTGGGCATGATGTACTACTTTCTTCCCAAAGCTGCGAACCGTCCGGTTTACTCCTATCGCCTTTCGATTATCCACTTCTGGTCTTTAATTTTCATTTACATCTGGGCTGGTCCTCACCATTTATTATATACTGCGCTTCCGGATTGGGCGCAATCACTTGGTGTCGTTTTTTCAATTATGTTGATCGCCCCAAGCTGGGGAGGTATGCTTAATGGATTGCTTACTTTGCGCGGAGCGTGGGACAAAGTGCGTGAAGATCCTGTTTTAAAATTCTTTGTGGTGGCTGTTACTGCTTACGGTATGGCAACACTTGAAGGTCCTCTCCTTTCTTTAAAAAATGTGAATGCCATCGCTCACTTCACCGATTGGATCATTGCTCACGTTCACGTTGGCGGATTAGGATGGAACGGCTTTATGATTTTCGGAATGTTGTATTGGGTGGTGCCACGCATGTGGAATACAACCATCTATTCAACAAAGTTGGCTAATCTCCATTTCTGGTTAGGAACACTGGGTATCATCTTCTATGCGCTCCCCATGTACACTGCAGGTGTAGTACAAAGCTTGATGTGGAAAGAATTCAATCCTGATGGATTCCTTACTTATCAAAACTTCCTTGAGACCACGACAAAAATAATTCCACTATACATGCTTCGTGCAGTAGGTGGTGCATTGTATTTGACTGGCGTGATCATCATGACCTACAACTTAATCAAAACAGCTTATGCTGGTAAGTTTGTTGCAAACGAAGAAGCAGAGGTGGCACCGATGGTTAAAGCCGCTCACACCGATGGTTATTGGCACCATGTTCTTGAAAGCAAGCCTATTCTATTCACTGTTTTGTCGTTGGTAGCGATTTTGATTGGTGGAGCTATTGAAATGGTTCCTACATTTTTGATCAAATCAAATATTCCAACTATTACATCTGTGAAGCCTTACACACCTCTCGAAATTCAAGGACGTGACATCTACATCCGCGAAGGATGTGTGAGTTGTCACACCCAGATGGTTCGTCCTTTCCGCAGTGAAGTGCAACGTTACGATCCTAAAAATGCAGAATACTCCAAAGCTGGTGAATACGTTTATGATCATCCTTTCTTGTGGGGGTCAAAACGAACCGGGCCTGATTTGCATCGTGTAGGTGGCAAGTATGCAGATAGTTGGCACTATCGTCATATGCTGGCACCATCGGAAGTTTCAGAGAAATCAATCATGCCAGCTTACCCCTGGTTGTTCGAGCAAGTGATTGATAAAACAACTACTGCTCCAAAAATAAATGCACTGCGAAAAATAGGCGTGCCTTACGAAGAGGGCTACGAAGAAAAAGCCAACGCAGATTTGGAGGTACAGGCCGCAAAGATTGCAGAGAATTTAAAAATGGAAGGCTATGAGGTTTTGCCTGAAACGGAAATTGTTGCGCTGATCGCTTATCTGCAACGATTAGGTGTGGACATCAAAGCAGAAAAAACAGCCGAAGCCAAATAACATCTAATCCACAACAGTCATGTATAAAGAAATTTTGCAAAACATCGATAATATTCAGGTGTGGCCTGTCGTATCATTT
>DASYTA010000677.1:0-1537 GCA_036002745.1 Cyclobacteriaceae bacterium
TAGGCTCATTTGGATCTATCGGACACGATTATAAATTAAGTATTGTTCTAAATGGTGAAACATTCGAAGCAGGCTCACACATGGGGCGTGTGCCACCTATCGATAGCATCACTTTTGAGAAAGATGTTCGCAATGTTCAGAAAGAGAAGACAAGATACCAAGGCCAGTTCTGGGCGAGAGATCCTGCTGGAGTGGGTGATACCTATTGGATAAGAGCGACCAAGAATGATACCCTTCTTAATCGACCAAGTGAAATAAACATTGCCTACGATCAGTCTTTTTCAGCAGGAGGAGGAGCAAAGACCGGTGATAAAGACACTATTGAATTTATTCAACCTATTCGAAGAGGAATCACGCCAAACAATTCCAGCGACGAAGGAGATAAGTCTCCTTTTTGGCCTGGTGATTCAGTTTATGTGGAGATCCATTCAATAACAATTGCTGCATTTAATTATCTCAATGAAGTAAAAGTTCAGACTGATCGACCCGGAGGATTCTCAGAACTTTTTGCCAGACCTATTGCCAATGTTTCTACAAACGTAGGCAACGTTAATCCAAAGGGATCAGGTGTGATGGGCTTCTTTAATGTTGGTGCTGTGAGCGGGAAAGGAAAAAAATTCATTAAAACGAATTAGATAACGATTCATGATTCGCAAATAAAAGGTATCAGGACACCTTAGAGATGTCAGGCGCCTTTTTTGTTAGCTAAATCGCTCTGCTCTTTTCTGAAAAATAGGTCGCAGGATCGTGCGGTCAAGCAAAATAAATCCTATGATGATATTTATCATCACGAATATTTTCACCACCTGTTTTACATCTACAGGGATGGATGTTGGCAACTTCACCCAATTATTTTTCAATGGAATTTGATCGAGATTAAAAAAAGTATTCCACTGATCAAAAGAGCCAGCAGAGACCATCATCATGGCAAGACCTGAGGCCACCATTAACCCTATAAGTAAAAGAAGACCGTTTCGTGGAGAAAGGAATGTGAAAGACGGCTGAGCATGCAAGCCTGACATGACTTTCTCTGTAAAATTTTTGGATGGGTTTTCAATTTTGCTTTGCTTTTGCAAAAAAGTGTGAACAGCTTGCAATTCCTCTACTCTTTTTTTCAGCTCAACATTAGAGCTAATTAATTTATTAACATTTTCTCGCTCAACTTCATTGCCTGAGCCATCAAGAAAATTAAGCAATTCGTCGTCCGTTATCTTTTCCATAACTATAAAGTTAATGCTTCCGTTTGTAAAATCCGTTTCAATTCATCGGCCAATCGTTGTCGTGCGCGATGCACCCGCACTTTTAAAGTATTAATATTTTGATTGAGCATTTCTGCTGTTTCTTCCAATGAATATTCCTTTATATAATAGAGTTGCACTGCAATCCGATCGGCCTCCGAAAGTTTTTTCATGGCTTGCTCAACGAAAACTCGCTTGTCTTCTTTTTCAATTTCATTGTCTGCTCGTTCTGAATATTCAATGATGCTGTTTTCAATACTTTGAAATTGCGGTTTACTTTTCCTTTTGTGACTGATCGC
>DASYTA010000678.1:0-6463 GCA_036002745.1 Cyclobacteriaceae bacterium
CCCTCAATCGCAGCGGTAAGATGCGAGGCTCCTTCTTTATATTTAAGCGAAGCGAATTCTACGATGAGGATTGCATTCTTACCAAGCAAACCTACCAACATGACCAAGGCGACCTGCGCGTAAATATTATTTTCAAGCCCCAGTATTTCCAGGAAGAAGAAAGCTCCAAACATTCCCGTAGGCAGAGAGATAATCACCACCAACGGCAGAATAAAACTTTCGTATTGAGCTGAGAGCAACAGGTAAACGAACACTAAACAAAGCGCAAAAATGAAAGCAGCTTGGTTACCGGAAAGAATTTCTTCTCTCGTGATGCCTGACCATTCGTAAGCGAAACCACGCGGCAAACCTTTTGCAACTTTTTGAATTGCATTAATAGCTTCACCACTACTGTATCCTTTTGTGGCATCACCATTAATCATGATGGCATTGAACATGTTATATCGTGTAATCTGTTCGGCACCAAAAACTCGTTCCAGCCGGATGAACGTTCCGTACTGCACCATTTCACCGCGATTGTTCTTTAAATAGAGTTTTAAAATGTCTTCTGGTTTGGTTCGATATTCCGGGCCAGCCTGAAGCATCACCTTATACATCAAACCAAAGCGAACAAAATTGCTGGCATAATAACTTCCGATGAGCGTTTGCAAAGCATCCATTGCCACAACAACGCTTATGTCTTTTTTGGCAGCCATTTCATAATCCACATGAATCATGTACTGCGGAAAGTTGGGATCGAAACTGGTGAAGGCATCGCCCACTTCCTCACGATCTTTAATTTTTTTTATGAAATCGGTAGCCACTTCATTCAAACGATTAAGATTTCCACTGCCGGTTTTATCGATCAATCGGAATTCAAAACCACTAGCGTTACCAAATCCCGGAACGGTTGGCGGCGGAAAAAATTCTATTTGCGCATCCTGAATGTGATCTGTTTTTTCTTTGAGCACTTCAATCAGTTCATCTACTGATTCCTCGCGCTTGTCCCAAGGCTTAAGATTCACCATTCCCATCCCGAAAGATGAACCTGCCGACTCTGTGATGAGACTGTATCCGCCAAGCGTAGATATGTTTTCAACAGCGTCTAATTTTTTAGAGATGGCACTGATCTCATCCAATACTTTTCCTGTTCGCTCTACTGTTGAGCCTGCCGGTGTGGTAACATTTACATAGATGACACCTTGATCTTCAGTAGGAATGAAACCCGATGGAAGAAAAAGATTAACCACTCCAATTCCTGCAACAAATACTACAAGCAACCCCAATATGACTAGTCTTTTTGGGACCAATATTTTTAGGTGCCTATTAAATAAACTTTCGATTTTTCCGTAGAAATTATTGAAACCACGAAAGAAGCCAGCCAATAATCCTTGTGGCTCATTATGAACCGGTCGCAAGAGTATAGCGCACAACGCTGGTGTAAGTGTGAGTGCGTTCAAACCAGAAATAAGAATGGCGATGGCGAGTGTTAAAGAAAACTGGCGATAAAAAACTCCCACCGGCCCGGAAAGAAATGATACAGGAATAAACACAGCTGACATCACCAGTGTAATGGCGATGATGGCTCCACTGATTTCTTTGATTGATGCGATGGTTGCTTCTTTGGGATTCAATTTTTCATGCTCCATCTTAGCGTGCACGGCCTCAACCACAACGATGGCATCGTCAACTACAATACCAATGGCAAGCACCATGGCAAAAAGCGTGAGCAAGTTGATGGAGAAACCGAGTAGCTGCATGAAAGCAAATGCGCCGACAAGGGCAACTGGAACCGCAAGAGCGGGAATAAGTGTGGAGCGAAAATCCTGAAGAAAAATAAATACCACAATGAAAACAAGAATGAATGCTTCCACTAGCGTCTTCACTACTTCATGAATGGATGCATCCAGAAAACGTGACACATCGTACGCGTAATTGTATTTCATCTTCGGAGGAAAGGACGTCAATTTCAATTCCTCCATCCGGGCCTTTACATTTTGAATTACTTGTCGCGCGTTCGATCCTGGCCGTTGTTTAATCATGATGGATGCTGAGGGCCTGCCATCTGTTTTTGAATCCATCGCATAACTGAACGATCCAAACTCTACGTCCGCCAGATCTTTTAATTTTAGAAAGGAACCATCGCTGTTAGCTTTAACAATAATGTTTTCATACTGTTCGGGGTCGATAAATTTTCCAGTATACTTTAATACATATTGCAGCGATTGTTCTCTTTTGTTAGAACCTTCTCCAGTTTTTCCTGGAGCTGCCTCTACGTTTTGCCCGCGAATGGCTTTAATAATCTCATCTGTTGACACACGGTAGGCAGCAAGGCGTTCGGGCTTCAGCCACACGCGCATAGAGTAATCGCGGTTACCCATGATCTCTGAAAAGCCGACTCCATCAATCCGTTTTAGTTCTGGCAGAATATTGATGTCAGTGAAATTGTAAACAAATTTTTCGTCCACTGTTTCATCGTCGCTGAATAAATTCAGATAGAGAAGCATGCTGTTCACTTCTTTCTCGGTTTGCACACCCGCCTTGATAACTTCTTCAGGTAACTCATCCAACACAGTTGAAACCCGGTTCTGCACATTGACAGCCGCAAAGTCCGGATCAGTTCCTACTTTAAAAAAAACAGTGATGATAGTGGTTCCATTATTACTCGACACTGACGACATGTAGGTCATGCCGGGCACTCCATTAATAGCACGTTCGATAGGTGTGGCAACTGCTTTTGCACAAACATCTGCATTTGCGCCCGTGTATTTTGTGGTTACTGTTACGGAAGGCGGAACAATTTCAGGGAACTGGGTGATGGGCAAAGTTTTTAAAGCCAGGATGCCCAGCAGAGAAATCATTAAAGAAATTACCAGTGATAAAACGGGCCGCTGAATGAAAATGGTAAACATGACTACTTGTCTGAATTTAATTCATTTGTCTTCAGCAATTCTTCTGTCGATACTTTGCGAGGTTGTATAACCATTCCTTCGCGTACATCTTGAATTCCCTCGAAGACAATGAGGTCATGTTCGTTTAGACCTTTCGTCACGATGTAGTAATCGCCAAACCTTCTGAAAGGAATAAAACTTTTCATAGTGACAATGTTGGTTTTGGTGTCAAGAAGGAAGACATAATTTTTATCTTGGATTTCCAACACCGATTTCTGCGGGACAAGAATAGCTTTGGCAAGGACCTCGTGCAATCTTACTTTTCCGGTAGCACCATGCTTCAACGTATGTAGTGGGTTCTTGAATTTGACACGGGCCGTGATGGCTCCCGTTCCTTCCTGAAATTCACTACCAAGCGTTTCAATTTTTCCCTTCGAAGGATAACGCGTTTCATCAGCAAGAAATAACTCAACGTTGTTAACGAAAACAGAATCATTTTTTCTGTTCAGTCTTGCGAATTCAAGATACTCCACTTCCGAAACGGTGAAGTAGGCATACATCGTTTCAATATTCGAAATCGTAGTGAGCAAAGTTCCTTCGTTAATCAGACTTCCTTTTTTTAGAGGAAGCAAGTCAATGATTCCATTGAAAGGTGATCGAATGTTTGTATTAGCCAGTTTAATTTCAGCGGCTGTTTCTTCAGCGTGACCAATTTTTATTTTCGAGCGCGCGATTTCTACTTTCGCTTCGGCTAGGTCAAGTTCTGTCTTAGCAACTACATTTTTGTTAACCAATAATTTTACGCGCTCCAATTCTACCAGCGACGAGCGTGTTTCAGCTTCTGCGCTGGCAATGTTCGCTTTTGCACGATCTAATTCTGCATGATATTCGTCATCATTGATTCTAAAAAGAAGTTGACCTTCTTTTACCAGCTTTCCTTCATCGACTAAAATTTCTTCGAGGTATCCTTCCACACGCGCTCTTATCTCTACGTTCTGATAGGCCTGAATATTGGTCACATACTCCAACGGCACATTCAGGTCTTTGGTGAAGACTTCCACTACGGGAAATTCTTCCGGTTTTAAATCCGAATCTTTCTTTGATTTACCGCTGCAACCAAAGAGAGAAGATAAAATTAAAGCACAAATCAGATATCTATTCATTTCGCAATCGATAACAAAAAAGGAAAAACTAAATATCTGTAATATAACAACCAGATTTGATTGAGGGAAACTTCACGGAGGGTTAATCTGCATCGAATACTTGTTTCTAGTATAAAAATTCTTGTTTTTATACTTTTATAAATTCTTAACTTGAAAAACCTGCTCAAGACACGAATGACAAAAAAATCAAAGCAAGATTCACTTCTTATTGGCCAAAGCTTTCCGATTGGACCAACCCTAAAAAAGAATGGCGTTAATTTTTGTTTGTTTTCAAAAAATGCTGTTGCTGTTGACCTTCTTCTTTTTGATGATGTGGAAGACATCGAGCCAAAGAAAATCATTTCGTTAGATCCATCGGTTAATCGTACCTATCACTATTGGCATGTTTTTGTTCCAGCTATAAAGAGCGGACAATTGTATGGATATCGGGTTTCAGGCCCTGACGATCCTTCACTCGGTCATCGCTTTGATGCCGAAAAAGTTTTGCTTGATCCTTATGCTAAAGCTGTTGCATTTCCAAAAGATTTTAAACGTGGATCGTTTACAGGCAAAGGAAAAGTAGCAGTGCCTTCGCTGAAAAGTGTTGTTTGTTATTTGTCGGGTTACGACTGGAACGGCGATCGATTCCCCAATCGATCATTTGCTCAAACCGTCATTTATGAAATGCATGTTGGTGGCTTTACTAAAAATCCTAACTCGGGAGTTTCGAAAGAATTGAGCGGCACCTATCGGGGTTTGATTGAAAAGATTCCTTATTTGGTTGAGTTAGGAATAACAGCTGTGGAGCTTCTTCCCATTTTTCAATTCGACGCGCAAGATTGTCCGGATGGATTAGTAAACTATTGGGGATACAGCCCCATTTCATTTTTTGCGCCTCATCAGGCATACGGCACAGATTCGAATCCCGTAAAAGTGCTCGATGATTTTCGCGATATGGTAAAGGCACTTCACCGTGCAGGGATTGAAGTAATTCTCGATGTAGTATTCAATCATACGGCTGAAGGAAATCATAATGGTCCGAATTATTGCTTTCGCGGAATTGACAACGACACCTATTATATATTGGAAGATGACAAGTCGCGGTATGCTAACTACACGGGCACCGGTAATACATTAAATGCCAACAACGCCATTGT
Source organism: Cyclobacteriaceae bacterium (assembly GCA_036002745.1). Lineage (GTDB taxonomy): Bacteria > Bacteroidota > Bacteroidia > Cytophagales > Cyclobacteriaceae > ELB16-189. Next base: position 5,170 of record DASYTA010000678.1, read on the forward strand.
ACGCCGGATGATTCTTGACAGCTTGCAATTTTGGGTGAAGCACATGCACGTGGATGGATTCCGTTTTGATCTCGCTTCGATTCTCTCTCGCGATAATAAAGGAAGACCGATAGAAAATCCACCGATACTTTGGGATATTGAGTCTGATCCTGTGTTGGCTGGGACGAAATTGATTGCAGAAGCATGGGATGCTGCAGGTCTATATCAAGTGGGCAGTTTTATTGGCGACAGCTGGAAAGAGTGGAATGGAAGATTTCGCGATGACGTAAGAAGTTTTATGCGTGGCGACAGCAACACCGTATCTGCATTTGCAACACGCACGATTGGAAGCCCTGACTTGTATGAGAAAGACAATCTTGCGCCAGAGCAAAGTATAAACTTTGTGACCTGTCATGATGGGTTTACTTTGAATGATCTTGTATCATACAATTCAAAACACAACGATGCCAACGGAGAAGGAAACAGAGACGGTAGCGACAACAACTTGAGCTGGAATTGCGGAGTAGAGGGACCGACAGAAGATCTTAAGATCGAAGCATTGCGCAATCGACAAGCTAAAAATTTTATGGCGATCACGTTGTGGTCGATCGGTGCGCCGATGATCTTGATGGGCGATGAAGTGCGAAGAACACAAAACGGAAATAACAACGCCTATTGTCAAGACAATGAACTTAACTGGTTTGATTGGGACCTGACTAAAAAACATCCATCGCTTTTTCGATTTGTAAAAATACTTTTGGCTTGCAGGCTGAACAGAGACATGTCGAAGAAAGGTTTCAACATGAACCTGAAACAATTTTTAGCAACAGCAACTATCAATTGGCACGGTGTTGAATTAAATAAACCTGATTGGTCTGAAAACTCACATAGTATTGCATTTACAGTGAAGTCACTCGATGGCAGAAGAGCCATGCATTATATAGTCAATGCGTACAACGAACCACTCGAATTTGAGCTTCCAAAAGTTGATGTAGGCTCCTCGAAAAAATGGAACCGCTGGATGGATACTTCGCTCGAATCTCCGGATGATATTTGTTTATTGCAAGATGCGAAGCCAGTAGCGGGAGCAACGTATAAATTAAGTGCTCACTCGATCGCGATACTTTTGAGTTATGTGTAAATGGTGGTGACAAATCGTTTAGTGCTTTTGAATAACTTGTTTCAAAAATCTATCTTAGTAAGGAGAATAGACGGTATCTGCCTCAGTGCGTATATCGAGATGTTGGCGCAATACTAAACTGAATGACAAAACGAACAATCACTATTTTAGTTATCGGACTATCGACTGTTGGAA
>DASYTA010000679.1:0-17440 GCA_036002745.1 Cyclobacteriaceae bacterium
TTCGCTGGATGGTATTTGAAGCAGACCGTAATTGACCCGGGGCAGCATCAGTCATTCTCAATACTTTATCTGCCATCGCGTCAGCTTCCTGTTCATATATATCACCCGGTTGATTGATCATTAATTTTGGCTGGATGCTTACCGATGCCGGCCTCACGCTATTTACATTGATGTTATTAAATGAAGATCGAATTCCATTTTGCGGCTCATCAAATTCATGACAAACCAGCGGCTGATATTCTGAAAATGCATCAGTCTTTGATTCAGTAATAGCTTCGACTTGCTGCTGAACTCTATTTTTCGTTTTGAGCGTTGCCAGATCTGCCATCTGTGAATCCTTTGTATACAGCACTTGCTATATTGTTTCCAATACTTACAGCCCGGGGCCTCGAATTTAGATTTATTGTACCGGCATTTAATGTAGGAATACTTCCTCCGGCAGAAAAAAGTTGAGGGATACCTTGTTCAGTAAATAAGCGGGTCAAGTCGGCTTCAATAGCTTCACCAATAGAATACCGTTCGTTGCGGGGAAAGCCATGAAGAATAAGTTCTTCTATATGCAGCTCAACAATTCTTTTATGCATAAAAATTGGTAAGGGGTTTTTCCAGTTTTTCATATTCCGCCTTGGCTGCTCTTGAAATATGAGACATAAAAACTTCATCACCTTCATCGGCCGCGAAAAAGGCGGCATTCAACGCTATATTTTTTATACTGCCGCCTGCCACATTCAACCTCGCTAGCCTTTCAATATCCAGGTTGTGTTTTGCACCCGCAGGAAAGACTTTTTTCCAAATCTGCGAGCGGTGTGTTGCATCAGGAAATGGGAACGTAACAATAAACCGGATGCGGCGCAGGAATGCCTTGTCCAACGCATTTTTCATATTTGTTGTGAGAATGGCCAGGCCACGATAGGCTTCCATTCGCTGCAACAAATAGCTTACTTCAATGTTACTGTACCGGTCATGGCTATCTTTTACTTCACTGCGTTTGCCAAACAACGCATCTGCTTCATCAAAAAGCAAAATAGTTCCTCCATCTTCCGCTGCATCAAAGATCTTTTTCAGGTTCTTCTCTGTTTCACCTATGTATTTATTGACGACTTTACTAAGGTCAATTTTATAAAGTTCAAGTTGAAGATCGTTGGCAAGAACTTCTGCGGCCATCGTTTTACCAGTGCCGCTTTCTCCTGCAAACAACACGCTTATACCGAGGCCGCGGGACATTTTTTTTGAAAATCCCCATTGTTCATACACTTTATTTCTGTTTCGTACTTGTGCGGCGACGGTTCTAAGAATACTCTTTTGTTCTTCAGGGATAATAATATCATCCCACTCGGCTAATGGTTCTATGCGTTGTGCCAATTCATCAATTAAAGGACGGGTATGCTCACAACATATTTTCCAGAGTTTTTTTGAAAGATAATCATGTTCCATTCCATTCTTTTCGCCATCCGAATTATCAGTAAAAATTTCATTCGCAATCTTTGCAATGGTACTCGTGCTAAGGTTAAATTGTGATACAAGCTTGTCCAAACCCAATTCACTTGCATTATAGCCTGCGTCAACACAGATATTTTGCCACAGAGATAGCTGCTCATTGGGAACTGGCTTTTCCACATAAAACACAAAGTTTGATCTTCTGAATTCCGGTGCCCATTCAGAAGAGCTCAATATCACAACTCCATGCAGATTTTCAATAAACCGTATTATCGATTCAGTTTTTACTTTATCTGTGAGATCAATTTCTGTGCAGTCGAGGAATAATATATAGCCATTAAGTGCGGCTTCTCGGCTCCACAAACGTGCCATCTCGGTTATTTCATGGGTATTTGAAGGAACGGTAGGTGCCGATATGATATAAAGCTCTGACCCCAGCCATGAATTTACACTCATGGCTATTGTGAGCTTGCCAGATTGATCTTTGCCCATTAAATGAATGAGCGGATGTAAAGCACCTGTTTTCCTCTCTGATAAAATCTTACAGACATTTTCTACAACGCGGAATTGTGAAGGAAGAAGATGACCCGTCCTGGTTATGGAATAACTCATCTCCCTTAGTTTCTCATGTTGTTCTGTCACTCCGGCAAGAAAATGAAGTATGTGTTCATCGATCTTTAATGGACTTCGGGTGACCAGGGGAGTTTTATTCACTTCTATTAACCGCCAATAGCGCAATGGACCAGATAAAGTGATGGCACTCCAATGTGATTCAGGGAAAATTGCCAGGACCAGGCTAAATGTTGGCAATGCAAATAATTTTTCATCCTGTAAAAACGTGATCAATTCGGCTATTTCCGCATCAAGTTCAGCCCCTGCACATAACAGTAATATGTTTTTTTCAAAGGAAGACAGGCCCATGATATTGGTAAGCAATTCGATCGGAGGAACCGTGGCTATATTATTCAAGCTCTCCTTTAACTCCTGCATGCTTAGCAAGAACTTTTTGCTGACACTTTCTTTTTCTTCTTCATTTAGCGGCTTGCTATGTGCCTTTAAATGGTCCTTTATTATGTTCAACATATCAGCCAGGTATCGCTGGTTGGCAATACCCCAATCATCTTGATTATTTGATTTATTACTCATGGTATATTTCTGATTGGTGACACATAATTTCCGTTGACATCACTGGTCAGCGGGCTCAGTGCGCCATCAATTTGCAGCATCACCAGGTAATCGCCTTTTTTAACCTTTTTAATATCAATACTTATGTCTTCTATCGGATCAGGCGGGCTTCCATAAAAAGAGAAAAGCATTTCAAAACTATAAGCAGCAGGGTTTGGCGAATTAATTTTCTCGTTGAGGATCATGATAACTTTTTGCCCGGGTTGGACCTTCGGGCTAACCTTAAAAGTAATAGTTGCTGATCTCAATTGATCACCCGTGCCCTGCACGTTTGAGATCTGTATGTTTCCTACGATAGTCGGGGATAGGACGAATGCCTCGCTGTTTGAACTGGATCCTTTATGGGGGGATGGCGGACTGCCCATCATTTCGGGATGAGTGATTTGTACTTCCTGTATACCTGCTTTTAAACCGTCGGGCAATTGAAATTCTATTTCTTGCTCTTCAATTGCGGGGTTTATTATGTCATTACCATTAATTGTCACGAAATCCTGTTTACTGAAATTCTTTCCTGAGATAACAAGGAAATAACCATTCAGTATTTTTTGCTTTGTTGAGACCGGTTCTCCCGCTGCTGATCGTGATCCGACAGTTTCAATTTCTGGTTTTCTTAGCGTGTGTAAATAAATATTTCTTTCTTTTACCGGTAAAGCCTGCTTCGCTGATTTTGTGCTTTCAATTAAAACAACAGTAACCTTATAGGCCGCTGTTGGCCTGTATTTGGTTCCGAATGCTGCCCATAATTTTGAAATATCTTCAATGCTCAGTAATTCCGGAGTAATTTTTATCATCTCGGCCTGCTCGGCAAGGCTAGACGTTGAAAGAAGCCTTAAAGAACTGGTCAAACCGGTACCTGTAACATCAGAAGGAGGCGCAATCGATCTCCGGATCGATTCCCGGTCAAGCACAGGCACTTCATGCAACAATTGCATTCCGTAACCCAATAAAATTTCAGTATGAAGTTCGCCGGAACCATATGCAGTTAGCAGATAATGTAAATCTATCGCAAGAGCGGGATTTGCTATACGTTCACCATTACCATTAAAAGAAGGCAGATTCAGATTTCGCCAACCTGGGTTCGGCGTTACCTGGTACATAAACAAATTCAACTGTGTTGATTCATTTCCGTTTGCGGGGATCACTCTGTCTGGCGGCAATGCAGTTACTGCTATTGTTTCTCCCAATGCTCCCGTTACGTCATGATTTATTAATCCGTTGTTGAGCAGATCTTTGAGAATATAAGTCACTGATGCAATCCTGAGTGAGGTACTCATGACTTGTTATCGTTTCTTTTAGCTAAATAATCCTCTAAAGACATCTTAGGTTTTTGAACCTTCGCATCATTGTTTGGCTTAACAGCTGGTGCCGATACAGCTTTTACTTCTATTCGCCCTATCGATATTTTAATAACGGAAGTTGAATTTGAGCCACCTTCATGAAATGAAGAATCTGGGCGCAGGTAAGAAGGAACATATTGCCCCATAGTGGCTATGGGACGTGGGTCTATTACCGGCGCGTTGATTTTCTGATTGATGCCCGGCTCATAGTTCATCAGAGTTCCTGGGCGCGAATTTTTTTCTTCATTAGAAATTGATTGCTTTGCGATGCGAGTAACGGCTTTATGTAAATTGTCACCGGATATTTCAACTGTGGTATTTGATGCTTTTGAATCATTATCCGGCAGGGATGAGTCAATTGGGGTCTTCAGCGTTTCATCCATGGCTTTATCAGGATAACGAATTTTCTTTTCGGGTTGATTGTTGGTTTCACCTCGCTCCTGTCTTTCAAAGTTTTTTGTCGCATCTGACTTAGCCAAAATATTATGTTCATTTTTTTGCTGCATGGTTTCCGAGGCTTTTTCTATTTGCCCCGGTGCAAGCATTGTCATTGGGTCGCTGGCGGGTTCAACTTTCGTATTTGCAAAATCATTTCCTGATAGTTCCTGTATATGCAACCTGGCAGGTTCAAAAATTCCAGGTAGCCTCGGAGTAATCTTATTACTTGCTTCTGTATGTCGCGTGATCAAATTATTTACAAATCCACTCATGTCCTTAGCATTTCGACATATAGTTCCCGGCGGTAAGTACTCATTTCGAGGATTTCTTTTTCCGACCATCCAAAGGCTCTTGCCAGCGTGTAAACTTCTTGCACCATTCTTTGAGCCCAATTATTTATTTCTGTCCACAAATAGCTTACAATGTCAAAGGAAGTCTGCCAATGATTCGAACAAACGGGACAACTGAGGTTTATTTTAATATCTGCCTGGGGATCCAGCTCCGACATCTTTTCGTCCAATGCACTCCACATCTCATCAGTCAGGATATCAAGAGAACTTTTTTTATTTTCCTCATATACTTCAATAATACAATTTGAAAGTACTGCGTTAGAGTTCCATTGCCTGGAAATTGCTGTGACTATATCAAGGCTATTCGGCAGCCTGAAGTGAATATGAATGTTTTCCCTTTCCAATAGATATTGCCGGGAGGAAAGCTCAGAGGACACCGGTTGAAAGTAAAATTCTTTAAGATCACATTCCCACTCAATAAGCTCGCCACATGCAGGACATTTTGCCAGATTGTTTAATCGGTGTCCGAATAACCATTCACGAAGTTGTAACAATCTTACGTCACGATCACCGATGCTAAGCCTGCCAATGTCTGAACTATTGACAGAGTATGACGTGGCTAACAAGAAAAGTGTCGCATCAAGCATAGGCCTTTCTAATCCAGCTTCCCATGCTTTCAACAATTCTGCATTGCTCAACGGTCTCAAGGGATTCTATTGTGGCTCAGTGAAAGTTGGTTCTGCCGGTTCAACAACCGCATAGTCTCTTTCCCAACCTTCATTTTCTAACTTTATGTGTTGAATTGCAACGGCATTTGCATTAGCATCAAGATCCGGCATCGCCTGGAATTCAGATACCCAGCAGCGATAGAGTTTGTAGGCAATAACCAGTTGACCGGCTTCATTGTATAACTCAATGATGATATCCTTTCGAAAATCCTTTAATGATACCTCTACACCGAGCCCATTTCCATAATTCCAGATCTTATTTGCCCATTTTTCAAATTCAGTGTCATGTGTAACGCCTCTTTCAAGTGTTACAGCTTCGTATTCTGTTTTTCCTGGTGATTTCCTGCTGCTGCTTGGATCGCCGCCTTCACGATGTTTGACTACTTCGGTTGTTCTTTTAAGACCGCCAACTTTACTTACACCTGCAACATATTTACCATCCCACTTTACACGGAACTTAAAATTTTTATAGGGATCAAACCGAGATGGATTTACTGTAAACTGTGCCATAATTATAAGTTTTAAGATTCAATTTGACCAGCGAGTTGTTGAATTTTTATGATCACAAACTCAGCAGGCTTTAATGGTGCAAAACCAACAAGGATATTTACAATCCCTGCATTAATGTCATTTTGAGTTGTTGTTTCTTTATCGCATTTTACTAAATAGGCATCACGTGGAGTTTGGCCCTGGAAGGCGCCTTGCCGAAACAGGTTATGCATAAAAGCTCCCACATTCAACCTGATTTGGGCCCATAATGGTTCATCGTTTGGTTCAAATACCACCCACTGTGTTCCGCGAAAAAGACTTTCTTCGATAAATAAGGCTGTACGACGAACCGGCACATATTTCCATTCATCCGCCAGCTGATCTGCGCCTCTCATTGTTCTGGCGCCCCATATCACTCGTCCTGTTAGGGGAAACGATCTAAGACAGTTAATTCCTAACTTGTTCAACTGTCCGTTCTCAAGATCACTTAAATTGATTTGCAATCCCTGAACTCCACTCATGCCAGCGTCGTTGCCTGCAGGAGCTTTCCACACACCTCTGTTTGTATCAGTCTTTGCCATCAGGCCTGCAACCGCACCACATGGAACAAAAAGATCAGTTTGATTATCCCGCAACGGGTCCGGTTTTTTTATTAAGGGATAATAAAGTGCTGCGTTTCTTGCATCGGTTCCTGTTACCCCCAGCGTACTTAGGTTGTCTATTGGATTAGAAACAGCCTTCGAGACAGAGCTGGCCCATTCGGCAGGCGGGTCAACAATTAACATAGCTCTTTTCCCAACACAAAGTTCAACAGCTTTTGAATAAACTGATGAAGAAGTGTTTGCTCCTCTTACCGGCGGGGGAATGCACAACAGATTGAACAGATCAGCTTTTTTCAATGCATAAATTCCTGTCTTGTCGTTCTCACTGCCCAGGTACTCAGTTGGTGTAAGATCCACTCCATCTGATCCACCTGATGCCTGTACTGGTATGGCATTATTATTTGCGTCCACAGCGCTTTCTGATGGGATCGAACCTGGTATATCCCAGGTGCCATCTGGCTTTTTTCTTATATTGAGTCTATCAGATCTTTGTTCCAACAAACGCGGCAAATACTTTAAATCATTTTCATCAAAAGATGCATTCAAGTACTCTTCTTGCTTAACGAAGACTCCTTCTATCTTTTCATAAATCAGAAGATTAAATGTGGTTTGCCCACCCCCAGGTGATGGCGGCGGTTGGGTCGGATCCTTCGTTGCATAATTGACAGAAGCATAAAGATTGTTTCCCCATTCGCCCGGACTATTTGCATATAGGTTTAACGCTCCTGCGGAGCCTGTCAATGTAAGTGTTGCAATACCACTATCAAGCGGGCTGCCAGGTCTCCCTTTATAAATACGTACAATGATCGCCATGCTTCCGCCATTTTGATAAAAGTCCTGTACGGCATAGCTCATGGTACTGTCTACCCATAAACCTCCGAAAAGACGTTCATAGTCGCCAAAACTTGTTATAGTAACAGGTTCGTCCACGTCTCCTTTAAATGCTCTACCGATAAAAGCTGTAATAGAAGTTGCTACACCTGTGATAGTTCGAACCCCACTGGGTATCTCTTCAATATAGACACCCGGGTAGGTTGGTTGGACTGGCATAAGGATAAATTTTTAGATTGTTAATTGAAAATGATCAATAGACATTTGTTACAGACATTAACTGTTCTGCAGGTACATCTATTAAAATATTTCTTTGCAATAATTCAATTCTTACTGCGAAGATCTCTTTGCCTTTGTACTCTACCACCTCACAACAAAAGCCTGTAAAAACTCCTTCTTTAATGGTTAATTTGCTGCCTGCGGGAATCCTATCAGAAGTTACTTCAATGTTGTCAGCAGCTTTCGCAATTAGAATTTTGAGGTTAGTAATTATCACTTCATTAACCTTCGCGATTTGATTACCTGTCCTTACAAAATATAAAATACTGTCTATATCAAGACTGGTAAAATAACCTTGAAGATCTTCCAGTTTTATAAAAACATAGGAAGGGAATAAAGGTTCCTCGACATATTTTTTTCTGTCTGACCATATCCTCAGTTTCCTTGTAAGAGGTAAAAAATTATCGATGCCGGCCTTTTGCAAAGCGCAAGTCACTCTTCGTTCATGACGTGGTTTTGTATAGACGACAAACCACCCTGGGCTGAAGATTCTCATATCATTTGTGAAGTTTAAATCCCAATTGCGGCAAAAGCTATCGCTGGTCCAAGTCACGATTCTTGAAGGAAAAAATAAGATCAGCTACCTAAAATTTGCAAAGGGTGTCGAATTACCTAGTTCGCATCAACTCGAGGTTAAACTTAATAATTGCCCTCCTCTTTATCACAAATTGGGTCTTCCTCGGTGAACGGAAATTGCAGGCAAAATCTTTTCGCCGCAATGCGGACACGTCCCAAGTGCCACAGACAATGAATTGCTTATTTTTTTTAAATAACTCAACCGTTTAGTAATCTTTGCTTTCTCCATACTATTCTTTTTTATTCTCTTTTTCAGCAATACCACCTGCTCCAACAATTTCTTGTTCTGAATTTTTAATCGTCGCGTTACCTCTTTTTGCTCCCGCTTTTTATTAATTACTATAATCAGTTTTTCCAGGCGCTTTTTAGTGTGTGGATTTAGAATTTCAATTTGGTCTCGCGCTGCTTTCAGAATGTCTGAGTGTCTTTCGATATTCATTTTTTGGCAAACCATCTTAAATAAATCCACTAAGTGTTAACTCTTAGTTCCCCACCAGCGTTGTGTTTAAAAAATGAACTGTAAGATGCATTGGAATCGAAGCACCTTAACGTTATGCTATGCTACATTAAAGTTAGATTTGCCCACGGGCAAAGTCAATCCTCATTATTAGTGAGTTCCTTGTTTCGAAGGAGTGGACATCGACAGCGCCGAGTAATTTGATATCCTCATTTCTGAGTATTTTAGATCTTCGTATTAGATTTTACTATAACTTAGTTCTCCTGCTTCCCGAATGTCAAAATCCTTGTTAACGAAAACTGGGCCCTGGTTAGTCAATATCTTTTTACCTGAAGTTGACAAGTTATGTTTCCTGACAAACTCACGCTGATTGAACAGATCAATTCTGTTATCAAAAGAAATTCGTGTGATCAAAATTTTAGGAATGGCCTTCGCGCGATTAAGGATGGAGATACAAAAAATAGGAATGAATTAAACGGTCAATGTCATAATCATATTCCGGAAGAAAATGAGTTATTAAAAAAACTTGAACAGCGCGTGAGGATGCTGGAGGAGCAAGACGATCATTTGCTTCAATTTATTCACTTCCTTTTTGAAAATCTTTCTAATCTCGTTAGGGAAATTGTTATATCCGATTTTGAGTCGCAAAACAAAAACAATCCTGAATTGGATGGGATCAAGAAGCAATTTCATTGTGCCAAAGGCGGAAAAGAAAGTCCATCAGTTACGCCGAGAGAAATGGACGTCTTGAATCTATTGGTGAAAGGCTTATGTGCAAAGGAAATAGCAACCGCCCTTTTTATTAGCGAAACAACGGTAATCACGCACAAAAAACATCTAAAAGAAAAATTTCACGCAAAGAACACAGTTGAACTTATTTCAAATGTTTTAAACAATGGGAGTTGATGGATCCAGGTTTTGGAAATCGCTTACACCATTGCCGTGAACCAAATCCCAAAATGGCTTAAAGATCCGATGATACATGTTGTTCCTTGGGTTAAAGACATGGGCAATCCATTGACGAGGTAAACCAAGAACTGACATTTTCCGATGACTGACCTAATAGGTAAAGAAAATGCGCAATGATCGTCCGTCACCGGCTCATCACCAACATCTTTACAAGTCCTTCACTATTTTCGGGATGGCCATTAAACGGTTCAAGAGCCTTTCCAATCACAGCACCAAATGCCCTTTCAAGATCAGCACAACGCATTGCTACTCCTCGGCTGCTTGACGACACGAGAAGATCCCCGGTCTGTATCGCTCCGCCTTCCAGACAAACACGCACGTAGGTTTGTCCGCAGATTGCAATCGGCATATTCGCAGTTCCATCATTACGCAGTCCGATTTGCATTTTTATGCGAAACAAAAAAAGCGACAACAAAGAAAAAACCCTTGACGAATTGATCAGGGAACACATGGAACTTGTTAACCAGTTACTGAAACAGGCAAAGCAGTTCAGGGAAGAGGCCGAACAGCACACCAGCAACGTTAAACGGATTATTAGTAAGACGCGTCAGGCCCGAGCTGGAAAGCGTTTACATTACAACTGGAGGCAAGTAAAGAAGATTGTTAAATTTATTCAAGCCGTTCCAGTTTTTGAAAGAAACGCTCAGCAATTCCAATTCTTAGTACAATACTACGATGCCCGGGAGGCCGAATTTCAAAACACTCCAGAGCATTGTTACTTTACTGTATATCTGAAAGAGATTTGAGCTTAAATTAAAAAGTCAAAAATTAATAGTTTCTTTTCCATTACGGTTGTATTCCGTGATCAATACCTTTACATCAGTAGCTACCGATCTATAATCACGACGAGTGTATTCTTTATAGATAAACCACTCTTTTTTTATTTTCTTTATCCTTCTAGTAGGTCTAATCAGCGTGATTTGTAAAATTAGTTGAGACATATTATCACGATCATTCGGTCCTTTTGCACGTTTATTAGGAAATATAACACGTCTACTAACTTCCGTCTCTTTCGGCGCGATAATTCGCTACCTTAATACAAACCTCTTGGCCAATGAGCCACTTCTTTAGAATCAAAATCTTGATTCGACCGTTCACAACGCAACCGCTTTTACACTGCGCAATTTTTTTAATCTAAAATAAATCAGGTTATGAAAAAGTCATACTTAGTCATGGCCATTATTGGGATGGCGCTATCTATTTTTTTGGCAACGTGTCAAAAGGATCAGAAGAGTCAAGAGAAAATTGAAAAAGTTACATATTCGAAAAATTTTAATAACAACTTGACGGACGCAAATGAATGGTTTGATGTGATCTTCACATTTCACAATGCTGCGAACAGCCAGGAAATAGCAGATAAAAAGCAGCTGGTGGAATCATTCTATGAAGATTTCCTTGTGTCTGGAGAAAAACAGAAACATGAAGTTTATTTCAAGTGGGTGAATATAAATACCCAGCCATTACAATATCGGGTAACTAGTTATGTAACCCCTCAGCCCACGTCAGCAGGGATACAAGCAGGCGGCGATCCACCCTTAATACCTCCACCGCCTCCGCCTTATCCATAACGATTGACGATCACAAAAAGACCAGAATAATGAAAGCTCAGGAATTCTGAGCTTTCATTAAATTAAAGTAGGTTTTGCTCAATCAAGTCAATTACAATTGAAATATCATCTGCCTGAAGTAATGTCTTAGAGTTTAAGTCATGCTGCCATCCATCATTGGTTTTCCATACACGACCGTTGTAGTAATTATTGATCATTACATGTAGCTACCTTTCGCCTCAGTTAGGACTTAGACCGCAGTGTGACTGCGCCTCTGTTTTCAGCTTTGCCAGTAAATCGTTATCCGATTTCAACAACGTAGAAAGGTACTTTTTTATATTGTCGTTCGTGGTATTAAAAAACCGCATCCACTGTGCTTGGCTTATACCTGTATTTGAAATTGTCGTTGAAGCGCCGGCTATGCTCGCTTGAGAAAAAGTAAACAACTGGCCAAGAGCAGTTTTACACGTATTAATTTCGCTTTCCAAACTACTTATTTTTTGCAAAAGGATTATACAATAATAAGCGGGATTCTGTGGAGGCAGCAATTCAGGGTTGGCGATTGGTTTAGTTTTATTCATATATTTTAGTTTGAGGTTTCAAAAGATCCAGTTATAAATTTCAGCTTACCTATCATCGAGTTTTCATCATTCCGAGTTAACAATGACGATACAGAGTACTTATTTGGTAGGGATGATATAGGGTGGGACTTCGCCTAATTTGATAAAATGCCATAAATCACCTTGTACCAAAGTGGATAAAATATCGCTCTATAGATGACATGAATAACAAAGCCTAAAACCATCGCAAGAATCCCCATAATTAGCCAGCTGCCGTCAGGGATATTGCTTATCTGCTTGGGGCAAATAAAAAAGTAACAAGCGATCGCCCATCCCCCACTCAACAGATAACGAAAAAATTGGTTAATATCGAACTGAAACTTGTCCATAAATCAATCCTCAAAAAATTGCTCCTTTTTTGCTCCTCGCTACAACAAAAAACGCTCAAACCGTTAGTGGTAGAGCGTTTCAGACAATAGCTGGCGGAGAGAGAGGGATTCGAACCCCCGGACCTTTTGGGTCAACGGTTTTCAAGACCGCCGCATTCGACCGCTCTGCCATCTCTCCGGCGCAAAAATATGTGCTCAGGGTTTGACAAAAAAATTATAGCGGACAATAAATATTTTTTTCAATGGAGAAATTATGCTACGGAAAATTGACCAGTGACACATCGAGTTGTCCATTTTAACCATTGAGGCACAACTGCCTGCCAGCCTTGCTTCGCCGACGGCGTACGCGAAAACTATAACGGTGTTGGAAGCTAAGTAAAAGTGAGTTGCCACGGAAGTTCACGGAAGACCACGGAGCATTGCTGAAAATTTGAACATTGAATATTGAATACTTCAGAAGTAACACCACTAAGAATAAAGAGGCTCCCAGTCAGGCTCTAATTAAACCAGTGCCATTCTCCGAAGTGTTTTGGGTCGAACAGCCGATCATCCAATGGAACATCGGCTCTCAGGTCGGTATATTTTTCAATCTGCCGCAGCTTGCCATTTACATAAATAACAACCCGCGTTTCGGACCACCCGTTATCTAACTGGACATGTCCCGAGGTTTTTGCATCGAAGCGCATACCGTTGTCTGAATCGATGGTCCGAACAATATAATAGTGCTCACTATCCACCCAGAATTGGTTACTTAAACTGTCTGCCGCATTTGCCGCACCCACAACAAATATTTTTCTGCCGTCCACGGTTGTAGAATACATTTTCGAAAGATCATACCCCTGGTGTCTTAATTTGGATAACGCTGAATCCAGTGGCACCGCATACATTCCTCCCAGTAAAAAAGTAAATGGATTTGTACCGGCAGTAGTAGATTTCAAATTGTGCTCCTGGAACCGGTATGTAGAATCCTCCAAATAAATAACTGCATTACCATCTTTGGGATCACCGAGGTCAATGCGGAATTTATATGGAAAATGTGCAGCTTCATACCAGATACTCGTCCTTATAAGACTGTCGTTTCGATAGATCTGTGTCGTTTGTACAAACGTAAATGTATGGTACCAGCGACCGAAATATTTGTTGTGCATTCTCTTTACAAGATCTTCCCCACTTTGGGCAGGAGCAAATCGGCTATGTAATAAAAACGTTGCGAGGAAAAGGTGTACCAAAAGAAAGTTTTTAAAAAATCTTTTTGATATCTGCATACTGATTGTTTGTTTTAGAATTTTTCTTGAGTGGAAATCTGTGTCACCCGCGAGCAAATTTATCTTGCTGATTTCACAGATGAACACAGACTTAAGAGATCATTTAAAATTTGAGGAGCCACCGAAAGACAGAGCTATGATTACTTCATTTGCTCAAACCGCACCAGCCGAATATCGTCAAGATTTTCTGCGTCACCTTGCGTGGGCCAAGTTGGGCGAGTAACAACTGTGGCAGAGAATCGTTCTAAAAGTTGTGATTCATCAGATATTATTGTAGCTTTATTTAGATTCTTCCTCCCCTATCATTTCTCCCTGCCGTCCCTTTCAAACGTCAACCATTAAAATCTAATAATCATGGCCATCGAGCAAAAAGGAAGGGAAAACAAGATTCACATCACCGTCCCAAAGTCGCAAGAAAACACAACTATAGCCCATATCCAAGCAATTGCAAAGCTATTCACTCAAATCATGGAAACGTATGACTCGTTTATGAAGAAATGGAAAGCAATTTTAGGAATTTCTTTTGCGCGCGCGGGTTGAAAGTTGGATACCTTGATAAAACCTGAATTCCAACCCGTGAATAATAGTAGTAAGAAAAATTCAAAAAATAGACATTTACCGATTAAAAACATTAAAATGGCAACATGGCAAGATAGAGCCCAACGTGGCCTAACACTCTTCGAGGGTAGTCCCACCGAAGAAGGAGACCGTACATGGCAAATTTTTAATCATGTCCTGGACGAGAATAACTTCGATGATTACATTAGCAATGATTTCTTTAATGTTCAGCAAACTGCAGGTGGACTTCCGGACGGAATGACCTTCGACGATTATCTGTCGAGAATCGTAGGGCGAGTGCGAAGCTCACTTGAGGGTGAAAACTTTGATGAAAATCGTAGCGATGACGAATTCCGGCAGGCCGCACTTACGTTTGATGACAATATTCGTCGACATATCCGCTTTCTTAATGGGACCGTTCATCAAGCAGCACCCGGCGAAGTACACGTAAATCTTTGGAATTATATTCTTGCCGCCCGGGGTGAAGATAAAAGTATATATTCCTGCTATAGAGATTATTTGGTTGATGCCTGAAAGGATCCGTCGCTGCCGGAAAGATGTGAGGTATCGCTCCAATCGTTTCGCAAGGGGAAGTTGATAGATTCAGCCCGATGTTCTTAGTCAGTGAACACCGAAGGGGTCTCTTGTAAATAAGGCTCCATCTTCTCTACCGTCTACTATTTATCAAAGCTCCTCATCATGGAACAAAAAACGGCAGCGTTAATGCTTTTGTCGAAGCCGTTCCGCCAGAATGTGTTGTGTTCTCAGCAGGACCTGCGAATCAATATCTCGATTTACATCGGCACCTAAAATATTTCGAACCGCTCGCGGAGATGACAAAGGCCACGAAATGTCCTAATGCCCAAGGAACAAGTGCCTAAACTGTCTCTTTCCGCGCGATTCTTGTTGATAGGAAATCCCAAAACTTCTGACTAAGAATTAATCTTGAGTAATGATGACACAATCAGGCAAAAGCTTCTTGATATTTTCAATTTCAGTTTCGTTTTCAGTGATTGGGTTTCCGTTCAAGATAAGCCTCTTCAACATTTTTAAATCTCCAATTTCTGTGGGCAAACTGGTAATTTGATTATTGCTCAAATCGAGGTGTGTCAATTTTTTCAGATTCCCGATTTGCGGGGGTACACTGCCTAAAGAATCATTTTTTAGGGTAAGGACTGATAAATTTGTTAACTCGCAGATTTCTTGTGGCACATTTAATAGTTTATTGCCATTAAAACCAAGCGATACCAGACTTTTAAGCTTCCGAATTGAAACCGGCAAACCGGTCAATCTATTATTACTTAGACCGAGGACTGTTAGATTGTTCAGCTCCCCTATTGAATCGGGCAAGCTGGTCAACTTATTATTAGCTAAGTATAGGGATGTCAAATTGTTTAACTCCCCTATTTTTGAGGGCAGACTGGATAAAGAATCTCTTTGTAAACTAAGAGTAGTTAAATTTTTTAACCGGAAGATCTGTGGTGGCACGGTGAACAATCTATTTCCATCAACATTAAGTGAATTCAAATTATGCAACTCCACAATAGAGTCTGGTAAGCTTGTCAAATTACTATTAGCTAAATGAAGCATGGTCAAATTTTTCAAATTCCAGATCTCTTTTGGCAAACCGCTGAATGGATTATCACTCAAAATAAGAAATAGCAATTTTTCCAGCCCCCCGATTTCTTTTGGCAAACTGGTAAATTGATTATGGCTGAGATCAAAGTTTGTCAACTCTTTAAGCTCCCAAATTTCATTCGGCAAACTCGTCAGGTTATTGCCAGTCAGACCAAGCGTTGTTAAATTCTTCAGGTTACCTATCCCAGGGGGCAAATTGCATAAGCGGTTAAATTTTAGATTTAAAGTATCCAGATTGGGAGGAAATTTTATTACTGGATTAACAGTGTCTAAATTCGTTGCATTTAAATTCAATGAACGCAAGTTTTTCAGTTTTACAATCGAGTCTGTTACTGTCGTTATTGGATTCAAGGATAAATCTAGTTTTTGCAAATTATCCAACTCCGCAATTTGGGGCGGAAAAGAGTCCAAATTATTCTTGCTCAAAAGCAGGTTTGTCAGGTTTTGCAGCTTCGTGATTGAGTCTGGCAGGCGGGTCAATCTATTATTAGCCAGACTGAGGAATGCCAAATTGGTCAACTCCCCGATTGAATTTGGCAAACTGACCAAAGAATCATTACTTAAGGTGAGGACTGATAAATTTGTTAACGCGCAGATTTCTTGTGGTACACTATCTAATTTAATCCCACTAAAACCAAGTGATTTTAGATTTTTCAGCTTCGTGATTGAATCTGGTAAACTGGTCAATTGATTATTACTCAAACCGAGCGCTATCAAATCGTTCAACTCTCCGATTGAATCTGGCAAGCTAGTCAATTTATTCCCGGCTAAATAAAGGGCTTTCAAATTAGTCAGGTTCCCGATTTGGGGGGGGAAACTAGTTAAAGAATTATTCTGTAAGGTAAGAGCCGTTAAATTTCTCAGCTCCCAGATTTCCTCTGGCACACTATCCAATTTATTTCCGTCAAGACTGAGTGATTCTAGACTCTTCAGCTTTTCCACTGAATGCGGTAAGTCATTCAATTTATTCCCAGCTAAATAGAGAGTCGTCAAATTGGTCAGGTCCCCGATTTCTGTGGGCAAACTTGTTAATTGGTTACCGGACAAATCAAGCGTTGTCAAATTCTTCAACTTTCCTATTGACTTCGGCAAATTTGTTAATAG
The DNA here is from genome assembly GCA_036002745.1 of Cyclobacteriaceae bacterium. GTDB lineage: Bacteria > Bacteroidota > Bacteroidia > Cytophagales > Cyclobacteriaceae > ELB16-189. The sequence goes on from DASYTA010000679.1 coordinate 16,680, forward strand.
ATTATTTCTTAATCCCAGCGATATTAAATTTCTCAGCTTCCCTATTGAGTCTGGCAAATTACTCAATTGATTACCATAGAAATCAAGGGTTGTCAGATTATCCAGGTCTCCCATTGAATGCGGTAAATTTGTCAATAGATTATTTCTAAGGCCCAGAGATGTTAAATTTCTCAACATCACTATTGACTCTGGCAAACTGGTCAATTGATTATTATTTAGCAGAAGGGTTGTCAAATTGTCCAACTGACCAACTCCATTTGGTAAACTTGTTAATTGATTACTTTTCAAAACAAGTGCGGTCAAATTTTTCAACTCCCAGAATTGGGGAGGTAAGCTTCTCAATCTATTTCCATTTAATCCAAGTAATTTCAAATTTGTTAGCTTCCCTATCGAATCCGGTAAATTGGTCAGTTGATTATTACTTAAACCAAATGCTGTCAAATTAACCAGTCTCCCAACTTCTTCCGGCAGACTGGTCAAATTGTTACCAGTTAGAGTAAGGGATGTTAGATTTTTCAACTCACCAATTTGGGGAGGAAAACTGGCTAAAGAACCATTGGATAAATTAAGTTTCGTCAAATTTCCTAGCTTCCATATTTCCACTGGTAAACTTTTCAAACAGGTACCTTTCAGAACAAGAGTTTTCAAACTTTTCAACTCTATTATTTCCTTTTGTATTTTTTTCAATTCGCTTTTTAACAGTATTAGCACCGCAAGTCCTCTGTTTGTAAGTATCTGAGTAGGCAAACTATCCAATTGTT
>DASYTA010000680.1:0-11526 GCA_036002745.1 Cyclobacteriaceae bacterium
AAAAGGAAAAATTACCGCTTAGATAATCGATCATTGAGTTTAATTCGTCGCGGCAGTTATTGCACGTATATTATTTATTATGGAGATCATACTATTTTCAGTTGTAGTCACAGCAATGTTAGGAGCTTTTCTGTTTTTGCCAGTGATTAAAAAAAAGAAAGCACCCAAGTTCGCAATCTATGCTCATGGAAGTTTTGCAGTTATTTCCGTTTCCTTATTGACAAAAGATTTTCTTTATGGGCATCTTCATATGATATCCATGGTGCTGATCGTGTTAGCAGCAATCAATGGGATATACATGTTTTTCATTTCAGAAATTCAAAAACGTACAATTCCACCTGCACTTTTGATATTGCATGCTAATCTGGCTGCAATGGCGTTGATTAGTTTAATTTATTTCATGTTTTTTTTGTGACGGCTTAACTGCCTGCAATTTTAAGGTACGGCCTGTATTCCGACAATCGCTTCAGCAACTGAGCATGGTCTGCAACAATTTTTGATTTGTCTTTTTCGCCTGTCATCATAATAGCAAAACCATGAGGGGATGTTCCTTCTCCTAAAACAATTGGTCCGCTTTCACTTGCTTTAGCTGTGCAACCAAGGTCAGCCGCTGTTAGATAAGGTGCATAGAACATATAATGCGGAATGCACATGGTGACGACTACATTTTTCTCATCGAATGTGCGCATGAGCGGGCCCAACATGTAAGAGATGCCAGGTTTGGGGATTTTGTAAATTCCTTTTTTGATTCGGGAATCGATGGTGTCTTTTAATTGTTGAGCACCAACTTTTCCGGAAGCGCGCATGGTGGCTGCGTCAGCATAAACAGGAAAGATTACCTTGGCGCCTTCAGCATCAAAACTTATGGGAGTGTATAAGTCGCCCCTGAACTGAGCGCGCTCCCACTCTGTGCGAATCACAAAACAAATGAAACCATTGCTTCCTTTTTTGGCAATATAATAGCCTTTGGCTGGATCTAACAAATAGATGGATGCATCAGCTCGCAGATGAAGCGGCAGTGCGCTAAGCGCGAAATCCGTTTCGAGGTCTTTCGGCATTTTGTCAAGTTCCCAATCGTGCGATTGTGCGGAAACCTGATTGCACATTGATAAAAGCCAAAATAAAATCAGATTAATTCGTGTTTGTAGTTGCATAGCATGAGTTGTTTATTCCTATGACATCTGGAGTCACCTATTCCGGACATATTGGTCGACTTTTTTTTATTTTATTAGCCTGTTCATGTACGGATTTTGACCTGACTGATTGTCTATCAGAATGATTATCTAACTTTAATCTCATGGAAAAATTTATGCTCATCATCAGGGAAGACCTGAACAAATTGAAGAAAATGTCGCACGAAGAGAGGAAGGCTGGCGCACTTCTCATGATGAAGTGGGTAGAGCAGCTCACGAAATCGGGTAACTACATTATGGGCGATGCACTTAAAATAGAGGGACAATATGTTCGTAAAACTGATGTTACTTCCGATGGTCCATTCATCGAATCAAAGGAAGGTGTTAGTGGCGTCACATTGTTTAATGCTGAAAATATGGAGCAGGCTGTAACTTTTGCGAAGTCATGCCCGCTCGTGCTCAACGGCCAGGCGGCCATAGAAGTAAGGCCGTTGTTAGCGTTTGATTTCTGAAGAGGTGTGAAATTAGGCTGAAGGCACGTGATCGCGACCATCAAAAAAATATTTTCGTACAGCTTGTTTAGTAACTTTAAAGTTACATATATTTGTGTAACCTAAAAGTTACACATTATGCAACAAGACATTAAACAAACATGGTTTTTCCAGCAATCGCCAGGCGAAGTGTGGGAATACCTCACCAAACCTGAGCTCATCGAACAGTGGTTGATGAAAACTGATTTTCAACCTGTCGCAGGCCATAAATTTCGTTTCACATTCAATGCAAAACCAGGCACCGCATATGAAGGTGTTGTACACTGCGAAGTGTTAGAAGTAAAGCCATTTACCAAACTATCCTATTCGTGGAAGGGAGGTACGCAAGACAAGAGTAGGACTTTCGATTCCAAGGTAGTGTGGACACTCGTTCCAAAAAATAATGGAACGGAACTTCAGTTACAGCACAATGGATTTACGCTGTTGGAAGATGTTCTGGCACACACCAGTGGCTGGACAAGTTTAGGAAAGAAATTGCAAGATCTTGTGATCTCTATTCAAAAATGAGAGCGCAAACATTAGATGCCTTTCAGGTAATTGCCGACCCAGGTCGTCGGCAAATGCTGATGATGCTTTCAAAGAACAGCATGACTATCAACTCTATTGCAGAAAATTTTGATATGAGCCGGCCGGCGGTGTCGAAGCACATAAAAATTATGTACAATGCTGGCTTCATTTCCATTACAGACATCGGCAGAGAGAGACACTGCGTGTTAAAACAAGATGGCTTTAACGAGCTGCAGGATTTCATCAACTACTTCGACAAATTCTGGATAAACAAGTTGAGCAAACTACAATCGATCTTAAATAACAAGTCAAAACAATAATGTCATGAAAACTAAAAATTATCACAAAACCATTACGGTCAATGCTTCGGCAGAAGAGACCTTGGAAAAAATTGGCCAGGTGAATCTTTGGTGGGCAAAAAAGATGAAGGGCAAAGCCAAAAAGCTAAACGACAAATTCACGGTTGATTTTGGCGAAACATTCGTTGACTTTCAGATCAGTGAGTTAGTACCTGATAAGAAAGTGGTTTGGAAAGTGACGGACTGCAATCTTCATTGGATTGACAACAAAAAAGAATGGAATGGAACAGAAGTGGTTTTTGAAATTTCTGAAAAGAAGAATTCAACGCAAATGAATTTTACACACGTTGGTTTAGTTCCCGAATCAGAGAGCTATGAGGATTGCGAAACAGGCTGGAACGAGCATGTAGGCGATAGTCTGAAAAAGCTCATCAACGAAGGAGAAGGAATGCCGATGTGATTTTAAAAACACACACAAACAATATTTAATATGAAAAATTTTAGTACAACCATTTTGGTGGACCAATCACCATCCGAAGTTTTTAGCGCCATCAATAACCCGCGTGCATGGTGGAGTGAAGACATTAGCGGCAGCACGAGCCAACTCAACGACGAGTGGACTTACCGCTATGAGGATAATCACCGATGCAAAATGAAAACCACAGAAATGATTTCCGACAAGAAAGTGGTTTGGTTAGTGGAGGACAACTATTTCAAATTCACCAAAGACCCCGATGAGTGGACTGGCAATAGAATCACGTTTGAAATTTCTAAACAAGGCAACCAAACACAATTGACGTTTACGCAAATTGGTTTAGTACCAACGTATGAATGTTACAATATATGTCGAGATGCGTGGACTGGCTTTATCCAAAAGAGCTTGCAGAGTTTAATCACTACTGGAAAGGGACAACTCAAATGGTATCAGCAATCATAAATCCGGAATGAGGAATCAAAATGGTGAAGTAATGAAGTGACTTTTTTCTTATAGTCAAAGTCAAACAGTTTAATTGTTAGTTGTAAATTGTCTTTCAGTTAAGCGTAAATACTGCAACAAGAGACCTTTATGAAATACAGCATCTTCCTTCCAGACCGAAGACTGCAAATGTATATTGACAAATACTATCTGGTTGAAATTGAATCTCCGTCGCCATTGCAGGAGAGGAGAATATTTGCCGAAGGCTGTATGGATTTTGTTATTAATGTGGGTGATGGCAATCCGTTGATGGAAAATTCAGCGCTGCAGCCCGGGCAAGTTTATCTGAGCGGGATTATGAATAGTGTCACGTCATTCAAAAATTTAACTAAAAATTCTTTTCTCGGTATTAAGTTTAAGCCGGGTGGGTTGGCGCAGTTTACGAACACACCCATGAGCGAGTATTCTAATAAATTAACGGAGTATGAAGACCCTAAACTGAAATTATTAATAGACCTTGATGTTCGATTAACATCCAGACTTGACAAACATTTTCTTTCAAAAATGAAAGATCAAAAATCTGTTTCACCAATTATCAATCACATTCGTCATCATCAAGGCAAAGTTTCGATCAAGTCGTTGACGGAAAAATTTGCCATCGCAGATCGTACGCTTGAAAGGATTTTTAATCGACAGGTCGGAGTCGCTCCGAAAGAATTTACATCGTTGATTAGATTTCAAGCTGCGCTGGGAAGGATCTTGCGCAAAAGCTCAAACGAGTTGCGAGACAATCTGGAAGGGTTGGCTTTCGATTCGGGTTTTTACGATCATGCTCACTTCACAAGAGAAGTCAAACGGTTTACGGGCTCATGCCCAACAGACCTTATTAAACTTGATGAGAGTACAAGGCTGTTCATAGCCGATTTTTTCTTTTAGCATTAAAAGAATTTTATCATCCATGTGAAGAATTGACGGATTTATACAAGGCGCATATTTCCAATTAATTTGATCTTGCCTTTCAAAGTCTAAATACTGACTAAATGAAAACGCTTGACCAAACATCATCCGCTAATAAAACCTTTATCACTTGGTTTGGGCTTACCTTGGCACTTGGGCTCCCTTGCCTCCCTATTTCAAAATGGGTTGATGAGTTTGCCGATGTAACTCATCTTGTTTTGTATGAGGTGATATGGTGGTTGTTTGTTTTTTGTCTTCTGCTTTATATAAAAAAAATAGAACGAAGAGATTTTGATTCAATAGGTTTTCAAAAAACGAATGTCAAAGATTTATTCATTGCTCTGGTTGGGGCAATCGTAATAACTACAAGCCTGGCAATAATTTATTTTTATGTGCTGCCAGCCATGGGATTAGGCGACTTAGGCAAATTTGACCAGCTGCTTGCCACTCCGTTTTGGTGGCGTGCGATTTCTGTAGTTCGTGCGGGCGTAAGTGAAGAGATAATGTTTCGAGGATACGGTATCGAACGTGCCCAGGAACTCAGTGGAAACAAATTTGTGGCAGCAGCTATTTCGTTGGTAGTTTTCACATTTGCACACGTGCCGTTGTGGGGCTGGGGTCATCTCTTTATTGCAGGCCTTGGCGGTCTTATGTTTACATTACTTTATTTATGGAAGCGCAATATTTGGATCAATATTGTTGCTCATATATTAGTTGATGCGATAGCTGTGCTGTCGTGAAACTTTGTCTTCTTTTATTAGCCTACGAATGACAACCTTGAAGGCAGAACGGTTGACATCATGCCGATAAGACTGTGCGGGCCATGCTGATTGCCATCAGCTAAAACAAATCCCGTTTATCTGCCAAAGCTTTGGTGTGAAGTAGGATTATTGATTTTCCTTGAAGTCAGAATGCAATAACAAGACACCCAAATTGTATTTTCGATTGGATTCGCTACTCTCTAAAAAAAACAAAAGCTCCTTTTGGAGCTTGTTTTGCATTTATCTGTGATCCCGCTGGGATTCGAACCCAGGACCCTTACATTAAAAGTGTAATGCTCTACCAGCTGAGCTACGAGATCTACAATCAATCCCTTAAATTTGCCTTTACAAGGCCTTTTTCGAAATTGAGGACGCAAAGGTAACCGAATATGAAAAATTTACAAACCGGGTTTTCAAAATTTATAGTCATAATCACATTCTTTTTTTCTTACCAGTATTCTGTTGCCCAATCGCAAAAAATAATACAGGCAGATTCACTTTTTCGTGCAAAACAGTACACGCAATCACTGGAAGTTTATCAATCGCTGTTCAGCGAGCAGAAATACTCACCTGCCATGCTTCTAAAAATGGCATATATCCAGGAAGGGTTAGGGAAAATTGGTCAAACGCTTTATTGCCTCAAGCTTTATCACCTGGCCACCGATGATGAGCAGGCTTTGCGCAAAATGGAAGAGCTCTCCGGAAAATTTGGTTTAAGTGGATACGAACGCAATGATGCTAGCAGACTGCAGCAATGGATCGACAAGAAGATTACCATTGTTCAATTTGGTCTGGCGGCAATTTTACTGATGATCTGTGTTTTAATATTTATTAGAAAGAATAAAGAACAAAAACCGTGGTTTGCGGCAGCTGCGATCGTTTTAGTGGCAACTTCCATTTTTTATTTAAATAATTTTTATTCAGACAATTCGGTTATCGTTAACAACGACCGCGCTTATCTTATGCAAGGCCCTTCGGCCGGAGCGCCCGTGGTTGGTATTGTTGCAGAAGGAAATCAGTTACAATTACTTGGCCAGAATGATGTGTGGCTCAAAGTGAAATGGCAGGATAAAATTGTTTATGTGAAAAACAACTCCGTGTTGACAATAACGCTTTAATGCAAGACTGTCAATGAGCTCTTGTATTCTTTCTTAGTAAACTTTATTAAATAGTAGTACACACCTGCCGATTCGTTTTGGGCATACCACCTGAATTTTCGGTCATTACTTTCAAACACAAGCTTGCCCCAGCGATCATAAATCTTTACGTGCTCAAATTGATTAGAACAATTATCAACTGGAGCATTTGGTAATACTCTTGTAGTGGTTGATCCTTCACATGCTGGCTCTCCTTCATATCCATCATCGATGGCAAAGAAATCATTGCAATGATCAGGATAGGTGGTGATGACATTAGCAGGTAGAAAAGTCTTGTCGTTGCTATCTACGTCTTTGATTCGAACTCTTACAGAGGCAGTATCAAACGTTGGAGTCTTGCAGTGATTGTTGGTAACAATGAATTGAAATTTATATTGATTATCGTAACTGCCGTCTTTAAAAATATCGCACGTTGGATCCCACGAAAATTTTGATTCTACTACATGTAAGCCAACAGCATTCGCAAAAGTATAATCCCTGGGCGTAATGGTTCCTGTTGCACTTTTCAACGATAGATTCAAGGTGTCGATAGCAGAGACATTGGTGTCAGTGCCGAGTATATCAAATCCGATGTGTCCCAAGCTAACTTCAATATCCTTGTTCGTAAATTCTAATGATCGATTCTCATTATAGATTTTAAGTTTGGGAATTATTTCAGGGAGAATAACCTTTAGGTGAAAAATTGCAGTATCGTAATGAACAATATTGCATTGGTCCTGATCATCTACCAAAACTCTTATAGTGAAATCAGTTTTCTTAGCGAATTCATATTTTTTGCATTGCGCATTCCATCCAATGTTCCCGTTGGCACTTCCCTTCGTTTGATTTAATAAGGAGTAAGTCATACCTACATCTTGTAAAACAAACCCATCCGGAATCACTGACAAAACCAAGTCATCGCCATCATTGTCTTTGGCAACAAAAGGCCATGAGCCACTACCACCTTCATACAATTGCGCTGTGGTGATTTTCGGAGGAACAAAATAGGCATTTGAATTTGGAGGAGGTTGTGTATTTACAACGACCCTGAGAGTGTCTGTCATCGGCAAGCTACAGGCATCATCCATGGCAATGATTCCGATTTGATAAGGAGCATTGATAAATGGGCATTTCGGAAAGCAAATTCGGAATACTACCGTCTGGCCGTTGGCCAACGTGGCAGAGGTAACAGTAGGAAGGACACTATTTCCTAAATCCGTTTTTTTAAAATTCATAGCTATTACTCGAATTGAAACATGCTCACTAAAATTTTGTGAGGGATCATTCGAATCGGGATCGGAAACTTGCACCTCGATACATCGGTCTGCATCAGCAACTGTATTAGCATAACTCACCGTCATGTTATCAACATAAGTGAAACCAGCATCGGTTAGTTTTTTTCCAGTGATTTTAGGAGGTTGATCTGGTTGGCAGCCGTTCACTACAAGCATTTGAAAGTCGCGCCTTGTCTCACCAATTTTTTGGCCGTTGCGGAATTCTTCTGCTTTTACTGCGAAAACAAATAGACCTTGATTGACCGGAGTACACGTGAGTAGTCCATCAGCGCTTATTCTTAAATCGGGTGCTCCTCCAATAATATTGTTTATACTATATGGACTCGCCCATCGCACATCGGGGTAGGGTGCTGGGCCAAAATTAGGATATGTATTGTGATCCTGCGTATCAAATGGCGTAGTGAGTGAGTAAGCAATTGAATCGTTGTCATCATCCACCCCAGCGAAGTTTACATAGTAAGGACGACCTGGGCAAGCATAGTCACTTAATGGAGGAAACAAATGAGGTGACGAGTTGATGAATTGCTGACCGTTTTTAACAACGGGTGGAAATTTAAGATAGAAGGTTTGCCCGGATGCGTCGGGAGAACTAACTCCAGGCACGGGAGGTTCTTCACTAATTATGTTTGTAATGGTATAATTTCTGCAGCAGCGTTCCCATACAACATAGTATCCCCCTGGGTCATTGTATTTATCAGGGGATAGTGTAATAACGGTGGAATAATATTGCCTGCTGGTTCTAATGTAGTTGTTGGAACAGGCAGGTTGTGTATAAGCAACCATGGATTGCGATACAAAAGGAATATCTACCAAATCCATTAGTGCACCATCAACTGACCTGAATATTTTGGTATGAATTATCAAGTCTTGTGTCTTATTAGCTTGAAGACCGTTTAATTCGTCAAAGTAATAAATGAGATTTAGTTGATAGGTGTATCCACTGATGTGGATCAACTCAAACTCCCCACCCACGATATGCGAGGCATACACCGGAAGCACAACCATCAACAGCAACGCGCAAAGAAACTTCTTCATAGAATAGGAATCGAAAGATAACTATTTGAAATGACGGCCAAAACCCCCGTCTTTCTGTAATTTTCCAAAAAATTTAACGTGGTTTTTAGTTGATTAATACAATTCAATTGAAAAAAGGAGACCAACTGGAGAATATTGTAGCCGAAAAATGAATGCTATTGCAACACCTAAGTTCCGTATCTCCGAATCGATTACTATCGAATTAATGGAAGTCAAATCCAGTTTTTAAAATATATTGAATTAACAAGTAGGGCACTCTCGCTCTGGAGTGCCCTACCTTTTTTCTTTCATAGACTTAAATTACTACAAGCAAAATCCTGTATCCTTAAACTGAATCATATAACCATAGACATTCCCACTGTCTGACTCGAAATGATCTTTAGATATTACGTTCACGCTCTGGGTGTCAGTATCCGTTGGAATAATGATATCTCTCAACATTCGTCCAAAACCGTTATAGCTTGTGGCTCCTCCTGGGCAGGATACAACATATCCTGCATCTGGAACAATTTGTGGAGCATAGCCAAACCCAGAAGGAACATATTGAGCAGTTACTTTAATTAAGGTATTAACCAAGCTGCTCTGAATACCGATTGCATATGCCGTTATTGATGATGAACTGGCGTACTTATGGTCCTTTCCACTGGCACTCCATGTAGTATTGTTCAACGGAAAAGAACTCACAAGCAAGTTACCCGCTGCAAAAGGACCTGCCACTTCATAATTGTCACAGGCTCCCCCTCCTAATAATGTGTAACCAGGATCGAGAGTAACAGTTGCAGTAGGATGGGGCGCTACAGCTCCTGTAACTGCCTTGTACTGCATAACCGATCTCAACGCACTTGCGCCCATATAAAGACCTGCCGTAACCCTTAAACCGATAGCCGTTATATTAAGATAGTGGCTTCCAGAACCTCCATGACTTTTAGATGAAGCAACCCATGCGTTGTTTGCAAAATCTGGTCTGCTTTCAGTTAAAAATGCACCGGGAATAGCTCCTGGTACACCTGGACTTGGTTGGACTTCTGCTCCTCCTCCAATAATTACCCATTCTGGATCGATAGTTAAGGTTTGGTGCCGGTTAACTTCAGCAGGGCCGAAAATTGCATGGAAGTATTTAACCTCCGTACAATAACCACCAGGAAGGATAACGGTATTAATCTTAACCGGCCCAGGATTCTTAATGTTAAAATTGGGGTGAGTAGAATTTATAGTATTAGCACCCAGATTAAAATTTGGTGGTGAAGTCAACCTTTCTTCACAACCTAAAAAAGCCAACGATACAACAATGCAAATAGAGATTAGTCTTTTCATTGAATTGAAATTTCGTTAAATAAAAATATGTAATTATGCCCTGTATTAAAAAAAAAATAGTGTTAAGAAAAGGAGAACAACTGGAGAATATTGTAGCCGAAACCATGGCTGCAGAAGGGAAATGCATTGCCCACTACAACGGCCAGGTGGTTTTTATACAAGGTTGTGCTCCTGGTGACACGGTTGATATTGAATTGACTAAAATCAAATCGAGTTTTTTAGAAGGTCGTGCTGTTCGAATTAAAAAACTCTCTTCTTCTCGGGCTACACCATTCTGTTCACATTTTGGAACTTGTGGCGGTTGTTCTGGGCAACACATTAATTATGAAACACAGTTGCAATACAAACGCCAGCAGGTAATTGATAATTTGGAACGGATCGGTGGATTGGAATTGCCAGAGATCAAACCGATAATTGGTTCAGCCCGAACAACCTACTATCGCAACAAATTGGATTTCACTTTTACTGCCAGCCGATGGCTGACGAAGGAAGAGATGAACACGGATAGTAAATTCGGAGAACCTGGCCTGGGCTATCACATTCCGAAAATGTATGACAAGGTGTTTGATGTGAAGGAATGTTTTCTTCAACCTGAGCCATCCAATGCAATACGACTGCTGGCAAGAGAAATCGCCATCAAAAATGAAATTCCATTTTTTGATTTAAGAAAGCAGATTGGTTTTTTTCGCACGCTCACCATTCGCACTGCGAATACTGGCGAAGTGATGATCATTCTTCAAGTGACATACGACAAAATGGAATGGACGGAAAAAATTCTGAAAGGCCTGGCTGAAAAGTTTCCGCAGATTACATCCATCAACTACATCATCAACGGAAAACGAAATGACACCTTTAGCGACCTTGATGTTATTTGTTGGAAAGGCAATCCATTCATTACTGAGAGAATGCCAAAGCCAGGAAGTAACGACGTACTTCAGTTTAGAGTTGGGCCCAAATCATTTTATCAAACCAACTCAGCACAAGCATACGAACTTTACAAAGTGACTTATGAAATGGCTGAACTTCGTGGCGATGAATTAGTTTATGATTTATACACTGGCACGGGCACCATTGCGAACTTTGTTGCTGGAAAAGCAAAAAAAGTTGTTGGACTTGAATATGTGGCTGCAGCCATCGAAGACGCAAAAGTAAATTCTCAGTTGAATGGAATTACGAACACTGATTTTTTCGCAGGCGATATCAAAGATTTGTTAAGCGAAAATTTTTTATCAGAACATGGTCGGCCTGATGTTATCATTACTGACCCACCCAGAGCAGGCATGCATGAAGACGTGACAAGAATGATTTTAAAAGCCGCCCCTCAAAAAATTGTTTACATTAGCTGCAATCCTGCCACCCAGGCCCGGGACTTGAAAATCCTTTCAGAATCCTACAAAGTTATCGCTGTGCAACCGGTTGATATGTTTCCACACACCATTCATGTAGAGAATGTGGCACTGCTGGTAAAAAATGAATAATTAATCAAATAAAACTATGTCTCTGCCTCCAGTTTTTCCTTAATTTCGAGCCCATTTTCAGTAATTGTCTTAAATAATAAAAATCATGAGCGATCAAAAAGTTAGTATCACCAATGGAAAATTAACCGTGCCAGATATGCCCAC
>DASYTA010000681.1:0-4125 GCA_036002745.1 Cyclobacteriaceae bacterium
TCAGATACTTTTTGATACCCGGGCAATTGTTTGGCCTTAACAAAAAAATCATTGATATCGCTGATATTATTATCAAAAGTGGTTTTGATTAAATCATTCTTCTTCAACCGTAGCTCTATTATATTATAGAGTTCTAATCCATCAAAAGGTTTAGTAAGAAAGTCGTCAGCCCCCAAGTTCATACCCGTTCGAAAGTCTTTTAAATCGCTTTTGGCCGTAAGGAATATGAAAGGAATATTGGCCGTTGTGGGTGTTTTGCTTAGAACATGCAGCACACCGTATCCATCAAGGTTTGGCATCATGATGTCGCACAAAATAAGGTCAGGGTTGGTCTGTTGCACTAATTCGATACCCAACTGACCGCTATTTGCTGTGACCACTTCATAATTGGCCAGCTTTAGTATGGAAGAAATATTCTTGCACATTTCCACATTGTCATCTATCACCAATATTTTTCGGTTCATATTCTATCGTTAAGTAGAGGCAATCCCTGCCCGTTAGTAGTACTATGGTAAATGTTGTGCCAGCATTCTGATTTATGCACTTGAAATGCTTTCATTGATCAACTTGACGTTTCTCCACAATGTAATGATCTAATGTATCGATTTATGAAAGCCTTTGTTGACATCAGAATTAACTCTTAATCAAGTCTCAGTTTCTGTTTAACTGATTTTGTTGGTAATGGTAACAGGCATGATCTTTTTATGATGATTGTTATCATTGAACCAGTAAGGATATTAAGTCTCCTTTGTAAACTCGTTTGCAGATTGCATTCAAAAAATATGAATATTCAAAAATTAATTCTTGCTTTGGCTCTTTCGGTATCACTATCATCATGCTATTACAATAGGCGACTCGTTTATTTACAAGACAAGCACTTTTCAGAGTTCAGTCCCACCTTAGTGCAAAGCAAAAAGTCGACTTATCGATTACAGTCCTCTGATATCGTATCCGTTCAAATAAAAAGTTCAACGGAAACAGAAGCTTCAAATGCCATCTTCAACGTGGCTTCTCATCAGAACGGGATTTACACAACTCCTGGAAGTTTATTCCTGGAAGGATACACCATCGACACCAATGGTAAAATTAACCTGCCGATTCTTGGTGAAATGACTGTGAAAGATCTTAGTATCGAAGAGGCTCAGCGGTTGATCCAATCGAACGCGAATAAATACCTAACTAAGTCAACGGTTATTGTAAAACTAACCAGCTTTAAAGTAACTGTACTTGGAGAGGTCAAGAACCCAGGATATTTATATGTCTATAATAATCAAGTGACGGTATTGGAAGCACTGGGTTTAGCTGGTGACTTAACTGTATTTGCTAATCGAAAAAACGTTAAACTGATAAGGCAGGTGCCAACGGGATCACAGGTTGTTCTGCTCAATCTTACTGACCCTAAACTTTTAAGCTCTGAATATTTTTATTTAATGCCCAATGATGTCTTGTACATCGAACCGTTGAAAGCCCGTTCCAATAAAACCAATTTGGAGATTCTAAGTGTAGTCTTTGCGGGACTAACGACAATGGTTCTCATTTTGAGCTACGTCAAACAATATTGATATGGCTACATCGGAGTTCGGAGATGGGAAAATCAATATTAAAGAACTGATTCAGAAACTGGTATCGAAGTGGTATATTTTTCTGATTGCACAGCTGGTTTTAGTTCCCCTGGCTTTTACTTATATCTATTTTGCTGACAATGTCTTTTTGATTCGAGCCTCTATTCTTCTAAACGGAGAAGTTAAAAACGGGTTAAGCTCTGAAAAATTCCTCAAGGGCATGGAGTTGATGTCATCACACACTGAGTTGGAAGATGAAATAGGGATTTTGAAATCTTTCAACTTATCGGAGAGTACGGTTAAAAAATTGGATTTTGGAGTTCTCTATTTTTCAAAATCTAATTTCCGGTCTTTTGAACGATATGGGAAAAGCTTCCCTTTTAAAATTGAATTAGATTCCACGATGAACCAAATGATTGATGTGCCCATCTTTGTTGAAAGAACTTCTGATAGCACCTATAAGATTCATGCATCAGCCAATGAAGCAAATTCTTACAATTTTTATACAAAAAAAATTGTAGAACATTTGTCGAATATAGAAATCAATTCATCAGGGGTAAACAAGAAATTGCTAACCGATAAAAATTTACGCTTTAAAATTAAATTCAATCGATCGTATTATAACGACAGCGACATTGAATACTATTTTGTTATCCGCAACCTTGCCTCATTGGCAGACGCATTTAGAGATGAGCTTGATATCAAGCCTATTTCCCGCGAATCAAACATGGTGGAAGTGACACTGAAATCGAAAAACCCTGAAAAGGGACTCCTGTTTCTTAATACACTCTTAGATGTATATCGTTCCAACGAATTGTCGAAGAAAAATATGCTTGGAGTGAAAACGATAAAATTCATTGATGATCAATTGGGAGGTGTTACGGATGAATTGCGTCAAGTGGAGAATTCATTGGAATCTTTTCGCTCGCGAAATAATATTTTAGACATTAATACAACCGCTGAAAACCTAACCAAGAACCTGGACAAGCTTGAAAATGATAAATCATTGCTAGAACAGAAATTGAAATATTATAGATTTATAGCTACCTCTCTAGAGAAAGGAAACAATCTTAAGAACATTGGTGCTTCTTCAACTTTTGGAATTGAGGATCCATTGTTGAATGGGATGATGATTGATTTGGCGAGACTCAATCAGGAGCGCATCGGTCTAAACTATAGTACAAAAGAAGGAAACCCAGTTGTAGAAGTACTGGAACTAAAGATCTCAAGCACCAAAAAAGCATTGGTTGATAACGTAAACAATTTTATAGAGGCTACCAGTCAGGCGTTGGCTGATTTGCGAGATAGAATAAATGAGATCAGAAGAAATGTGCAGGGGCTTCCCCGGAGCGAACGGGAGTTGGTGAATATCAAACGCAGGTTTGATTTTAACGACAACGTATACAATTATCTATTGGAGAAGAAGGCGGAGGCTGGTATTGCAATTGCCTCAAACACCGTTGAAAAGACAATTGTTGATCGAGCCATGATGGTGGGCAACGGTCCGATTGCACCAAATAAAAAAATAATCCTTTTGATGACGGTGTTATTTGGTCTTACCTTCTCCGTGGCACTCATTATTTTCAAAGATGTGATGAATGACAATATTGTTACTACAAAAGATGTAGAGCGAAACACCCGAATACCATGTATTGGAACGATCTCTCATGGAAGCAAAGCCGACCGCACTTCCGTTATTGTTGCTCACACAAAATCAGCCATTGGAGAATCGTTTCGTTCGTTGAGGGTGAACCTTCAATATCTTACGTTAGGTAGTGAGACAAATGTTATAGGCATCACATCATCGGTTGAGAGCGAAGGCAAAACATTTTGCTCAGTCAACCTTGGTGTTGCAATGGCTCAGTCCGGAAGAAAAACGATTGTTGTAGATTCAGATTTGCGAAGGCCAAAAATTGCAACTTCATTTCGCATCAAAAATGAGAAGGGTCTTTCAAGTTATTTGATCGGAAGTTGCTATGTAAAGGATATTATTAATGCTACCAGCATTAAAGGTCTTGATGTAATAACCTCTGGGCCAATTCCACCCAACCCCCTGGATCTTATTGGCTTGTCAAAGATGGATGAGTTGATCAATTATTTGAAACAAAATTATAACACCATCATTATTGATTCACCACCCATTGGATTCGTTTCAGAATATGTCATTCTAATGAAATACACGAACGCCAATATTTATGTGGTTCGTTCAAGTCATACCAGCCGGTTTCATCTTGAGAAGATCAACAGACTCTATGAAGATAAGAAGATCAAAAACGTAAGCATTTTATTGAACGACCTTAAATCATCGGCCCACGGGTATAATTATGTGTACGGATAATTTCTGCACCATGAACTCCACATTTCTTTTACTTCTCACTTAATGTACTTCTTTTCTCAACGCTTTAGAAAATATTCTGAAAATATCTCGTGGCTGATTTTTGAAAAAGGATTTACACTTTTAGTTGGATTGATTGTTGGAGTATACGTTGCTCGTTATCTGAAGCCAGAGAATTTCGGGCTGCTGAATTACGCGATCAGTTTTGTTAGCATTTTCTCAGCTTTC
>DASYTA010000682.1:0-3503 GCA_036002745.1 Cyclobacteriaceae bacterium
TCCTTGTTCTGTTCCAACCCAGATTAAATTTTCTTTGTCTGGTGATACGAAATAAATCAAGTTGGATGGCAACCCATCTTTTGAAGAAATTATCTTTTTGCTCTTGTGAACAGGGTCATATATCATAATTCCAGAACCCATGGAACCCAACAACATCACTGAGTCTTTATATACATTCATTGAAATGATAGGTGTATTCGCAAACTCAGGCAAATCAGCTTTCTTGATTGTGCCATCGTTGATCGCAAACAATCCCTGCTCTGATGATGCGAACATCGTCTTCAGTTTTGTAAAGTATCTTAGCGACCTGACTACCTTTCCCTCCTGCCCTTCCGTTAGTTGATAACTTTTAAAATGATTTCCATCAAATGAGTTCAATCCACCAATTGTTCCACACCATAGATTTCCAACGTCATCAAAATCTATGCATAAAATATATTGACTGGATAAACCATGCTCACGTGTATACCACTTAAAATTATCTTGATCGCTATTATATCTACCAAGTCCACCTAAGGACGCAACCCACACCTCATTCTTGCTATCAACTTTGATTTCCATTACTTCGTTGCGGTTACTACCGTTGAGTCGATAATGTGTTATTTTTCCTTTGTTGATTTTCAACAGATTACGTGACCCCAACCAAGTTGAACCTGAATTGTCTTTATCAATTGTCATAACCGAACCAAGTTTGTCTGACGAGCACTTTTCAAAATCCGGCATTGCATATCGAAACAAGCCGCTGCCGGAGGTCCCCATCCACGCGTTTCCTTCTCGATCAAATAAAATCTGTAAAACGGAAATATCAGTAATCACTTTATCCGTAGGTTCACTCGAGCTTACGGGTTGCTTCCACAGCCCACCTGCTTTTTCCACCCAAAAAGTTTTGCTCAAAGAATCAAAAGCTACAATATGATCTTTGACCGAAATGTTTGCTGGCCAAAACTTTGCACGAGTATAGTCAAAGAAATAAAAACCACGGTCGGTATTCAGTAAAACATTTCGTTGATAATTAACCATCTCATGAACCGTATTGAAAACTCCTTTAAATGAAATTTTGTTGCGGCCACCATTCTTATGCAACAAAAGAAAGCTACTATCATTGAGAAGATAACAAATGGAGCGAAGCGTTGTGCGAATACTATAGTACACTTTCTTGCCAGGAAGAACTGGCTGATCCCATACCGTGATTGAATCGTTGTGTATTTTCCCAATCGACCCCTGACTTCCTACCTGAAAAAAGATGGTGTCGTTTAAATTGAAAAGCTTCCAAATATATTTTTGGCTAACCGCAGGCGCTTTAATCTGTTTGAATGTTTGGCCATCGAATTTTGTAATCCCGTGCGGGTGAACTATCCATAGGTTTTGATACGAATCAAGCAGAAGGTAGGAAATGATATTGCTATACAACCCATCCAACGTTGTGTAAACCTTAAACTCCTTGCCATCGAAGCGCGCAAGCCCACCTCCATAAGTGCCCAACCACAAATAGCCGTTTGCATCTTCCACCATTGCATTGACTTGGGATTGTGGCAGACCATCAACGGCCGTGAAATTGCGCATGGTGTAATTTTGGGCAATCGCAGTATTCGCCACCACAAAGAATAAAACCAGGAAGACTCTTACCCACATTACTTCGAAAGTTAGTCTTTAATAAATGCAAATTTATACCCCATTGTTGGGTAACTACCAGCTGCCAGATAAATGCCAAAAAAAATGCAACCAAGGCTATAGAGCTCGCGTCTTATCGGAAATTTTTTGATCATGCTTAAAAATTACTTTGTCGCCTCTATTCGTAGCCTGCGAAAACATTTTTCCTATTCCACTATAAACATTGTTGGCATTGGCTTGGGCCTTGCCACCTGTATTTTGTTAAGTGTTTGGATCAATCATGAATTAAGTTATGATCATTTCCATAAAAATGCCAATAGAATTTATCGGTCATCTTTGGAATATAGTTTTGGCGGACAAACTTCTAAAACTTCAGTTTCTCCAACTGCTTTGCTGCCCGTGTTAAAGAAAAATTTTGCTGAAGTCGAAACTGGTGTTCGTATTTACAATCCATCGACATGGAATCCATTTATTATAAAAACCAATGACAAGCTTTTTCAAGAAAAGAAATTCTATTATGCGGACAGCACGTTCTTCCAGGTGTTCTCTTTCAACTTACTAAAAGGCAATCCGGACAAAGCATTAGCTGAACCCAACTCAGTGATCCTCACACAATCTTCTGCCAACAAATATTTTGGAACAGAGGATGTGATTGGAAAGACACTGACAATAAATAACAAAGCTGAATATAAAATAACAGGGTTGCTGGAAGATTTACCCTCCAACTCCATGATTCAATTTGATTTTCTCGCTTCATTCTCCTCGTTAGATGCATCCAAAGAACAAATCTGGTGGAGCGCTAATTATCAAACCTACTTTTTACTCACGCCTCATGCCAACGCAGAAGTCTTGCAAGAAAAAACCTACGCTCTTGTGAACAAAGAACTTGCGTCAGAACTTACAGGCAAAGGAGACTATGTTAAATACAACTTCACTCCACTCACCGACATTTATTTAAAATCAGAAGTTGACGAGCCCGAAGTGGTTGGCAGCATTCAATACGTTTATATTTTTTCGGCTATTGCTCTGTTGGTTCTTCTTATTGCTTGTATCAATTACGTGAACTTAGCTACAGCAAAAGCCGCGAACCGCGCAAAAGAAGTTGGTGTTAGAAAAGTTGCGGGAGCTTTACGAAGTCAATTGTTTACTCAATTCATCAGCGAATCACTGTTAGTAACTTTTATAGGATTCTGTTTCGCCTTTGCACTTGCTCAACTGACGTTGCCATTGTTCAATTCACTCACTGGCAAAAGTTTCATTTACGCTGATTTATTCAATTTGAAATTTCTTCTTGCATGCCTTATCGCATGGCTGTTCATAGCGTTTATCGCTGGCGCTTATCCTGCTATCGCGCTTTCATCTTTTAAGCCAGCCAGCGTTCTTAAAGGGAACTTTAATAATTCTGGTAAAGGTGTTTGGCTGAGGCAGTCCTTAGTCATATTTCAATTCAGTGTCTCCATTATTTTAATGGTTGGCACAGCGGTAATCGTTAACCAGGTTGACTACATCCAAAATAAAAAATTAGGGTACGACAAGGAAAACATCATCATCCTTCCGCTCGACAGAAAAACGAGAGATGTTTATGACCAATTGAAAGTTGAATTTGAGCGGAGCGGAAAAGTTGTAAACATGGGTAGGTCAACCGAGGCGCCAACAAAAATAAAAGGTGGCTACGGGATAAAAATAGATGGAGCACATTCTGATCACGGAATGATTGTAACTGCAGCAGCGATTGATAAAGATTTTGTATCAACTATGGATATCAAAATTATAACCGGAAGGAATTTTAACGAGTCTGATTTTATAAAATTAAAATCTGATACGGTCTTTTCTTTCATTCTCAATCAATCAGCAATAAAAGAATTAGGCTTAACTGTTGAGAATGCGGTGGG
>DASYTA010000683.1:0-4040 GCA_036002745.1 Cyclobacteriaceae bacterium
CATTGTTCTGGCCTTCGTATAATACAAAGGCATCATCGCCATTAACCATAACATTTTTGAGATCGAATTTTTTGAGATTATTGGCATTGGGCCAACACCTTTGCTTGTACACTTTTATATCAATGTGATCATCGCCAGCAGGACTTGTAAAAGTAAATCCATCTGCAAAAACCTCTTCAAGCATATGCCAATCTTTTTTCTCATAAGCAGTATACACCTGCCTAACGATCTTTTCATTTTTCTCATTGACTTGCGACTTCTGAGCGAAGCTTGCATAGGAGCACAGCGCTAATCCAATGATGATGGATGTAGTAAAAAGCCTGTTTGTTTTCATAGTTTTTAGTTGGTTAATGTGAGCTCTTATTTTAGAGACAACTACCCAACCGAAATCCGGACAGGTATTTAAATTATTTTTCTTAGCGCAGCCCGCTAGGATAAATCCATGAATTTTGCTTTGTTCGTTGGAAAGAATATAAAAATGAAAATAATAAGCCTCCTTTTTTTGGTTATCCTTTGTGGTCGTACTTACTCACAACAGCAGACTAATAGAAACATGGTGCAAATGACAGCGCTTGAAAAAGCGACAAGTCAAAAAAAATTTGGACGAGGACTTACTATAGTTGGTGGGGTTCTATTCAGTGTTGGAGTGGCTGTTGGTTTGAATTCCACGGAGACAATTACTACAACTAATGGAACCTCACAAACCAGCGAAACAGGAAACCCAGGACTTGCAAAAGCTTGCCTCTTAACAGGCATCGTGGGGCTTGGTGTAGGAATACCTTTGTGGAGTGTCGGAAGACATCGTGAGAAAAAATTAAAGAGATCGCAAGGAGTTGCTATTACTTTTAGTCCTCAAGTCAGTGGACTATCGCTACGACTTACATTTTGAATCATGACTTCATCGTAGAGGTCATCACTGGTGATTGTTAAGACGCTGAGGTCTCGGTGAGTGACTCTGCTGAGAAGAAAGGTCGATTCATGTAACAACTAACTAAATCTAAAAAATCCTATTTTCAGGGGATTTTTGGTCAATGCTGAATTAATAAATTTGAGTTAAAACAAACTCAAATACTGTTCTTATGAAAAAAATCACGTTCTCATTTATCTTAATTGTTTTCCTCATCGCTGGTCGCTTATCGGCGCAGACTTTTGCTGTAATCGGCAAACAGACATGGGATGTAAAAAACCTGTCGGTAACCACATTTGCCAACGGCGACAAAATTGAACAAGCTCAATCTGATGAAGAGTGGGTGAAAGCCGGAAAAGAAGGACGCGCCGCCTGGTGCTATTATGAAGGCAACGCCGAGAATAGCAACACTTACGGACTGCTGTATAACTTTTATGCCGTGAGTGATCCGAGAGGTCTCGCGCCCAAAGGCTGGCACGTACCGTCCAAAACTGAGTGGATAACTTTACTTGACCAGTGTGGTGGAAAGATGGCGGCAGGCACTCCGCTGAAAGGCAAAGCCGGATGGGATGCCCTTGGAGGCACTGACAGAAATGGCACCGATCAATACGGATTCAATGCGCTGCCCGGTGGCCTTCGTTCTGAAGCAGATGGAAAGTTTAATGGCAAAGGAACAAGATGTCAATACTGGACTTCAACTAAAAATACTTCTGTCAATGCAGCGATTATTGTTTTAGGTGTTAACCCCGGTGTAACCGTTGGAGGTATTGCAGGAAACAAGTTTGGATATTCGGTGCGGTGTATTAAGGATTGAGTCCACTCTAATGTCCCACTCCGTGGAGGTGGTTAGGGGGAGGTGCATTGTGGGTGGCCTTCTCCTTCTTCTCAATCCAATCCTCCAGGTATTCAATTACACCTTTCATGTTTGTTAAAACTTCTTGATCGCTAAACCGAATTACTGTGAAGCCAGCTGCTTCGAGCGCAGCTTGTTTGCGCTCATCTTTCAAGATTACTTTTTCATCTTGATGTGAAATACCATCAACTTCGATTACTAACATTAACTCTTTGCACATGAAGTCCGCTATGTAATTGATGACAGGTCGCTGACGTCTAAACTGGTAGCCGTTCATTTGTCTTGCACGCAACGCATATTTCCAAAGGCAGGCCTCTGCCTTGGTCATGTCCTTGCGTAATTTATTTGCAAACGGTTGGAGCCTTGTGTTGTAGAGATGGTAGTTGTCTTTATTAGCTTCCATGGAGCTAAGCTAAGAGTTTTCCCGACGCACTTGCACCACCCCCTAACCCCCGCCAGCGGGGGACATGTTCTCCGCCTTTGACTGCGGAGCCTGCATTATGTCCCCTCTTGAGGGGATTCAGGGGGAGGTGAGCTTGTAGAATTAATTACTCAACCTAATCAAACTTTGGAAATTTTTGAAAATAGAATCGACTGGAGTGCGGACTCAAAACGGAAGACTCTGGGGAGAATTATTTTGGTTGTTGGTCAAGCGGCCAACAATAACTTAGAGCCTGATCAAACTATTTTATAATTCAACGCATCTTTCGATTATGATTAAAAGATTTTGTCTGCTTACCGCCACGCTTTTTACAGTTAACCTAATTGGATACAGCCAGTCTCATGGGACTGATGACAAATTAAAGTTCGTTCAATTTGAAACCATAAAAAGTATCAGGGAATTAAATGTCAAGAAAATGGAAGGTGCTCATAACCATACAGCTTTTCTTGGAAAAGACACTTCGATTTACGATTTGGCGCTAGATTCAACTAATACTATACCTTATGAGTATTTCTTTCAAGCTTTTACAAACCCCAACGCAAAAGAAATTGAGAAAAATATATTTGATGCTCACCTCGAAATCATTGTTGATACTTCCAATTCTATTGCAATTTCATTTTATCCTGATGACCTTCCAGGCGATCAGATTACTGATTGGGTAAATAGAAACAAAGAGAATGTTGTTGCCTATCCCGTTTATATTTGGAATTCAACTGACATTACGACGTCTATTCCAATGCAGGGGTCGGCTACTGAAATGATTCAGGAGGCAAGGGATGAAACAGGGAATTGGCAACCAATCGAATACTTCGTTTATGGTTTTTGCGGGAATGGCTATTGGGACTACATTGTGAAGCCAGGTTATTTCTTTATAACGAGTATCTATAAGTATACAGGAGATTATCAAACTGAATTGCGTGTCAAATTCAGGAGACAAGATCTACTACTCAAATGCTTTTAAAGGAAAAATAAATAAGAGCCAATTTCAAAAAAATAAATACTTCGACCAGCCGGAAAATTTTCTGAATTAAAAAATCAAATTAAGAATCTAACATTCATCCTAACTCATTATATTCTTCGGTCATAGAATTAATTGCCCAACCTAATCAAACTTTGGAGATTTTTGAAAATGGAATTGACTGGAGTGCAAACCGAGACGGGAGACTCTGCTGAGAATTAAGGTTGTTGGTCATGCGAACAACAACAACCAATGGTAACATTGATAGTTTTAATAGCAACACTGCTCATTTTAACAATGACAACAGGAGTTTTGACAATAACAACGCTAGTTATAAGAATTACGCTGCCAGTTTTAAAGTAATTGAAGCAAGAACTAAACTAATAGGTGCCACATTATAACAATACATACGGCAGTTTTAACTTCTCCGATATCCAAATCTATTTCATAGGTGTTAATTTTAACTTAGCAGGTGCTCCATATAACAATGTGAAAGCTTATAGTACAAAGTAGACCCTTTAGTTAATGTTGGTCTCCCGACCAACATTTCATGTCTTAAACTTGAAAATCGAGTTAAGAGGTTATGAGAAGAAACGTTGTTGGTTAGGAGACCAACAAGAACCAATAGGTTCAAACTTTGGAGATTTTTGAAAATAGAATCGACTACTCACGGCGTTCTGAAAAAATCGAAATAGCCGCTCCGATCATAGTAGTCAACAGTGAGCGGATCAGAGCCGCCAATATGAATTGTGAAAGAATGTTTATTTCTCTGTGAGAATTGAATCGGACTATTTCTTTCATTCCCATATTCCAATGTGTCAATTCTATTAGTATAGATGTAGTCTCCTATGAAATACTTTATCTGTTTGCCATCTAAAAC
>DASYTA010000684.1:0-3151 GCA_036002745.1 Cyclobacteriaceae bacterium
GAGTAAAATTGATTTTTTGTATATTTTTTTCATGATGAATTTCTTTAGAGTTGATTACTTCACGATAAATTCAGAGGGCTTAATAGTCAACATGAAGTAAGCCCAGGTTGATACATCGGCCGCCTTCGTTACGTTTTTAACTTTAGCAGACGTGAGAGTCGGTGTGCTGAACATCGTGCAATACCCGGCCTCTATACTGACAGCTTTAGTAGGAGCGAAGACTAGCACAAAATCCAATTCAGTTCCTAATTTCTTTGACATAGTTGAACCATCTTGTGCGAGCACCGCATCGGGCAGTTGAAACTGATGAGCATCCAGGGAAAGTGTTAAGTTGTCTTTCGCCTTGTATCGACCTTTCAAATAGTAATCGATCAAACCATTTGGACCAAAGCCATCAGCTACGTAGAAATAATCCATGTAGCCCCAGAATTTGTGTGGTGTTCCATATAGCGGGTCAAAGCGCGCATTTTTTTTTGTTGGATCCGATCCATTGTTTCCAGATGTGACATCGATACCTGGACCGACACTGAATTTTCTAGTCGCTGCGTACAATACCGAAGCAGAATAGAAATATTCATTGAGTGAAGTTCCATCACGATAGTTTCCACCTTGATAGAATCCCGACAACGCAAATACTAATTTCCTCTTGGCTGTTCCAAACATATTTCCACCAATCGTGTAGCGACTCCATACACCTTGTTCATAAATAGGAGTAACCTTGTTTACATCAGCAGGAGCAAAGTGATATTTGCTGAAGTCATCTTTGAAAGCGAGGAAGGTTGCATTGCCGAAGTAAAATTTCTTTGCCGCATAAAGGAATTGCATGGATTTATACATGCTCGAAATTCCGTTTGTTCCGGCCGTATATGCAGTGGGCACACCGTTGTATATAGTGTTGGATTTTCTTTCTGCATTTTGATTGTAAGCAGCGCCTAAATGAATAGTCCAACCTTTGTGATCAAACTTGATCAGCGCTGCATCGTGTCTTCTCGCTTGTTGCAACCAATCGAGGTTGCCGAGTAATCGCGAATCGTCATATAATAATTCTTGTCTTCCGATTTTGAGTGTAAAGTTCTTTATAACTTTTCCTGTATCCACTAAACTGATTTCAGCCCAAGCTTCGTGGATCATTAGACCATCATTAGGATCCGACGTTGTGCGATTGGTGGTGGAAGCATCTTGACCCCACACTCGAACATCTTGAATGGCTGTAAATATTTTATAACGATATCCTGAATAACCTAAGTTGAGGCGGGTGCGTTGCGAAGTAAATAGGGCAGGAACTGTGTCACTTTGTTGTACGGTGCCTTGACCGTTGCGCAACTCAGTGCGGGTGCGTAGCTGGCCTGATATTGTAAACTGGGCTCGCAGAGAAATGCAGAAGCAAAAAAGAAGGAGGGAGGTTAGTAAATAAATTTTCTTATCCATAGTTTTGAGTGTTTAGTGTAACAGCTAAATGGGGTCCCCTGAATGAATGTCGCAGTTCTGTAAGGGGACTTTCTTTTTTTCGATCTACGCTACCTGGAGCGTCACTATCGTTGGATAAAGTTTCTTTTGATACTTTATTTGTTTGATTAAGGTTGGTGATTATTTTCAGCGATGACTAATGATTCTTTCATTTCACGTTCTGCTGCAAATGGATTTGCCAAAACTTCCTGAGCCAATGTTTTCGACTGACTCAACAGAAGAGAAATAACAGAGACACCAATCACCACAATGCCGATAATGAATAAACTTTCTCGATATGAAATTTCACTCGACTTAAACAGGAAGCCGGCCATTACTGCGCCTACATTTCCACCTGCACCAACAATTCCAGAAACAACACCTACGGCTTTTTTATTAATGAAAGGAACAACTGAGTAAGTTGCACCATTTGACATTTTCAAGAACAAGGCAAACAACAACATTGTAGCAATGGCCAATGGCAACGCGTTCATGGATGAAAACAACATGATGCCAAGTCCTTCACACAAAAGGAAAATGCCGAGGATTAGAATACGACCTTTCAAACCATTTCGCCTTCCCGCCATGTCACCAAAGATTCCGCCCAATGCGCGGGCGAAAATGTTCATCATACCAAAGAGACCAGCAATGAGGCCGGCTTCCTTGAGACCAAGATGAAAATTGTCGACAAAATAAAGAGACGCGATATTGTCTATCGTAATCTCAATTCCAAAGCAGGCACCATAGGAAAGAAACAAAATCCACACACGGTAGTCAGCGCAAGCGCTCCAGAAACTCACCTTCTCTTTCTTAGTGCTTAAATTTTCATTTGTTTTAGCGAGTTCATTCCGATTGCCAATCGGCGTGTCTTTCGCAAAAAAGAAATAAACAAAAGACATAATAAAGAGAATGGCTCCTGGTATAACCATACTATATCTCCATGCCACTGCATTTACATAACCCGCACCAACGAACGCGGAGAATATCAATGGCATAATAATCAAAGTCGCACCGCCACCCATATTGCCCCAACCCGCTGCAGTAGCATTGGCAGTTCCAACAACGTTAGGAGCGAACATAACTGAGGTGTGATATTGAGTGATCACGAACGATGCACCGATCACTCCAATTGCTAAACGGAAGAGAAGGAAGCTCTCATAACTATGGCTAAAGCCGATGAACATCACAGGAAGCGACCCGAGAAGTAATAGAATAGAATAAGAAATTCTTGGTCCGATCTTATCGCAAAGCCAGCCGAAGAAAAGGCGAGCAAAGATGGTGATCGATACAGAAGCGATAATGATGTTGCCGATCTCAGCTTTGGATAAGCCAAGATCCTCACGCACGATGGGCATCAGGGGTGCTATTCCAAACCAGCCGAAGAAACAAGTAAAGAATGTGATCCACGTAAGGTGAAACGCCCGCATGGGTGTGGTTTTAAAGTCTAATAGGTTGATCCGAGTGGCTTTGGAAGAGGAGATGTTCATTTGTACTACGTATTTTGATTACGTAGTAAAACTAATTAAACTAAGTAATATTACGTAAAACTACGCAACAATTATTTCAACAACGGTTTGCAAAATCAGTTGGGAGGTGATCCCTTAGACAAGATTCTCTTTCATGGCTTTGTTCACCATGTCCACGGCATTGTTCACTTCAAGTTTCTTCATGATGTTGAACCGGTGAGTCTCAATCGTTCGGATAC
>DASYTA010000685.1:0-4731 GCA_036002745.1 Cyclobacteriaceae bacterium
TGCCTCATCTTTTCCAAGCGGAGGAATTCGCAGCACATTTGAAGCTCGTGGTTATACAGCCTGGGATCCTACTTCACCCATGTTCCTATATGGAAGAACGTTAAGTATACCCACCATTTTTGTTTCTTATACGGGAGAGACCCTTGATACAAAATCTCCATTGCTAAAAGCATTGAAAGCCGTAGATACGTCGGCTACTAAGGTTTGCCAATTATTTGATAAGGATATTCAACATGCGGTTGCTTCACTCGGACCTGAGCAAGAATATTTTGTGGTGGACGCCGCATTATACATGGCTCGTCCTGATTTAGTAATGGCTGGTCGTTCTGTTTTCGGTCATGCACCGGCACGCGGTCAGCAATTGGAAGACCATTATTTCGGAACAATCCCATCACGCGTTTATGATTTCATGCGCGAGTTTGAAATCGAGTGCTGGAAGTTGGGTATCCCTTGTCGCACACGCCACAACGAAGTTGCTCCAAGTCAGTTTGAAGTAGCACCTTTGTTTGAAGAAGTAAACGTAGCAAACGATCATAATCAATTAATGCTTGATGTGATGAGCCGCGTAGGAGAGAAGCATGGATTGAAAATTCTTTTCCACGAAAAACCATTTGCAGGTGTAAACGGAAACGGAAAACACAATAACTGGTCGTTGATCACAGATACTGGTGTAAACCTTTATGCACCATCTAGCTCAGCTCGTGATAATTTACTCTTCCTTACCTTTTTTGTGAACACAATTAAGGCAGTTCATGAACATTCTGATTTGCTGCGTGCAAGTATTGCTACACCAGGAAATGATTTCCGTTTGGGAGCAAACGAAGCCCCTCCAGCAATTATGTCTGTTTTCATCGGTGCGCAAATGACAGCGGTTCTTGATGAACTCGAGAAAAAAGGTAATGTAAAGATCGAGAAGGGCGACAACATGTACATGAAGTTAGGTATCGATCAGATTCCTGAAATTATCCTCGATGCTACTGATAGAAATAGGACTTCTCCTTTTGCATTCACAGGAAATAAATTTGAATTCCGTGCAGTAGGAAGTAGCGACAACTGTGCTACACCAATGACTGTGTTGAATCTTATTCTTGCTGATCAATTAGAGAAATTCCATGCTGAAGTGGAGAAATTGGTAGAGAAGGGTGAAGAAAAAAGATTAGCTATCGTAACTGTACTTCGTAAATACATCAAAGAATCCAAAGACATTCGCTTTGAAGGAGATGGTTATTCAGAAGAATGGGTGAAAGAAGCTGCTAAGCGCAAATTGGGTAACGTAAAAAATATGCCACGTGCGCTGGATGCTTACTTAACCAAAAAGTCACTTGATCTTTTTGAAAAGCATGGCGTCATGTCACACAAGGAAGTGGAGGCAAGAAATGAAATCAGATTGGAATCCTATATTAAGCGCGTGCAGATTGAGGCTCGCGTGATGGGTGACCTTGCTATGAACCATATTGTTCCTACCGCTATCGCCTATCAAAGCAAATTGATTGATAATGCCAATGGATTGAAAGGATTAGGCGTGGATAACAAAGCTGTTGTTCAAACGATCAAGGAAATTTCAGAGCACATTGATACGATCAAGAAAAACGTTCGTGCAATGGTTGAAGAGCGTAAGCGAGTTAATAAGATGACTGATACGCATAAGCGCGCTATCGCATATTGTGATGATATCAAGGAAAAATACTTTGATATTATCCGCGATGCGGTTGATGACCTCGAGTTATTGGTGGACAATGAAGATTGGCCATTAGTGAAATATAGAGAGATGTTATTCTTAAGATGATCTTAGTTTGATTGAACCTTAATAAAGCGGGCTTCGGCCTGCTTTATTTTTTTTCGAGCATTTGAAGGACAGCGCGTTGGATTAATTCAGGATGTTGCCAGGGCACGAAATGACTCATATCGTCTTTAATAATGAAATCAATTGACGAAGCGTTCATTAACATCTTCTTTGCAAAATCTGCATTGGCAGGTGACACGAGGTTGTCTTTCTTTCCTTGAATGACGGTCACTTTACAAGTGATGTTTTTCCATAAAGGCAACATCTCTTCCAATTCTGGTTTGAGTTTATAAATCTCCAAATTTGACGCGCGAAATGAACGTGGCATAATCCAACTTAAGAAGGGAGTTGATAAGGGTGCACGAAACCACGATTCATGAGGCTCTAACTCAGGATCAATGGAACCGGCCACGATGACTAAACCATCAATCATTAATTGATAATCCATTGCCATTCGGGCAATTACAGGCCCGCCAAGAGAATGCCCGACTAAAATGACCGGCTTATCGTTCTTATATTTTTCAAGAATAGGTTTCAGGTATTCAGCTTGCTTCTGCAAAGATTTTTCTGCGTATCCAAAATTAGATTCTCCAAAACCTGCGCGATCGACGCTGATAAGTTGTGCATGTTTGAGCAATGCTGTGTCGGCCATGAAATCAATGAAAGCACTTAAAGATCCCGGCGAACCGTGAACAAAGACTACAAGTGGAAAGCTCTCATCACCAACGTGTAGATAATTAATGATTCTCCCTTTGCCAACAGAATATTCGTGAAGCGTTCCTTTCTTTTCTTTATCGGAAAAGAATTGATCGATTTCTGATTTGCTCATTCGGAATTGCATGCAAGAATCCATGAGAAATAGAAATCCGGAAAAAATAAGAAACGAGAAAGCGAGGATTCGAATTTTTTTTCTGCTTGAAAAAATCACTGTAAGCGCAGAATTTTCTTATAGCTCTCCGAATCATTAAGAATGCCGACAGCTTTTTTTACATCATCATCGTTGTTGAGGGTGAATTCGGCAGCACCTTTTTCAAAGTAATATCTCGAAACGATTTCGTGCTCAAGAAGGGTTTTAATTTGATCCTTGAACATGGTAAAATCTGTCTGATGGATTTCAGAAAGTTTTTGGTTCACCTTCGCCAGTGGTTCCTTTATGGTTGGTAAATATTGCTCGCGAGTAGCTAGTTCTTCTAATTCTTTCAATTCTTTTTCCACTGAAGTTCTGTAGTCAAGCTTTTTGTCTGCCATCCAGGTAACAAATTCCTGGTATTCTGCTGCTGACAACGAGAAGTTTTTAGCCGGAGCAATCGAAGAATGTTTGGTTGCGTAAATAGTAGCATAATCAAAAATAAACCCCTGCCGACTTAGTGCAGTAGCAATGCTTGGCTGGTCGTTTGAAGCGAGTGTAATATCTGGTTCGATACCACCACCGTCAAACACTTGCCGACCGCTTGTAGTTTTAAATTCCTTCTTCACCGAGTCGGGAACTGATGCAACACTGCCATCAGCTCTGCGATGTGAATAATCCAATACCTGAATGCATCTTCCACTTGGTGTGTAATACTTTGCCGTAGTAATTTTTACGTAGGAGTTATAAATGAATGGCTTTCCCATTTGCACTAAGCCTTTACCATAGGACCGCTCACCTACAATTACTGCTCTATCATAGTCCTGTAGCGTGCCAGCGACAATCTCGGAAGCTGATGCGCTGCCTCGATTAATCAATATGACTAACGGAATATTTTCATCCAGCGGAGTGTTTTGCGTTTCGTAATCACGTTGTTCGCTTTTGCCTTTTGTAGCAACCACCAGTTTTCCTTTTGGAATAAAAAAATTGCAAATATCTACGGCTTCATTAAGGTGTCCGCCTGGATTCCCACGGATGTCAAGAATTATCTTTTTAGCTCCTTGCTCTTTCAACGACTGGATTCCTTTTTTTAATTCTTTGCCGCATTCAGTAGTGAATTCGGTTAATTGTACGAGGCCAATATCCTGTGAAGGAATCATTCCAAAATAAGGCACACTGTTAATTTTAATTTTTTCACGTTTGAATTCGAGTTCGATCAGTTCTTCATGACCATAGCGTTTTACACTTACCTTTACAGAAGATCCAATCTGGCCTTTCATCAGCCGGCCGGATTCTTCGGCAGGAATTTTAGAAAGCTCAATGCCATTAAGTTTTACAATTTCATCGCCAATCTTAAGTCCGTTTTTGTAAGCTGGATAATTTTCAAATACCATGTTTACCAGCGTTCTATTGCCGATGGTAATTGTTGAAGCGCCAATCCCACCATATTGCCCCGTGTTCAGTGTTCGATAGTCTTCCACTTCATCTTCCGGTATGTAATTCGTGTATGGGTCAAGTGAATTGAGCATGGCATCTATGCCATGACGCGCCATCACATTGGGATTCAATTCATCTACGTAGAGTGAATTCACTTCTCTAAAAAGAGAGCTGAAAATTTCAAGATTTTTAGCGAGCTCAAAAAAACGATCAGCAGGTGGTGTAAATGAAAATAAGACAACTGCTAATAGACTAACTGAAACGATGATTATCTTCTTTCTCATGAGTGGTTATCCTTACGAAACGTTGCAAAGTTACTTCAAGTTTCGCTTTTTTTTCTGCCGTTACTTGAGGGGTTCTAAAACTTGGTTTTGGGATAATTTGGTTAGAATTTATCCGGAATTTGAACGATCCGAACCACGATTTCGTGTGGGTCGCCATCTTTATCGAGCAAACTGAATTTCACCATCGGATTGTCGCGGTTGATATTTGTTTCCACATAGATGACTTCATTGTCTTGCAGATGTTTTTCAATTTCCTTCTGTACGATAAAGAGCGCATTAGCCATATCCACTTCAAGGGGACTCGGGTTGTAAGAGGATGTCTTCATTAGGTCGTTATCAATTAATTGTTAATGGTCAATCGCTATTTTATTTATCGCTTA
>DASYTA010000686.1:0-5194 GCA_036002745.1 Cyclobacteriaceae bacterium
TGCGCGATGCCTGAGGAACTGAAACTTCCCTGCTCTTTACAATTTCAATTTCAACCTTTTCAATTTCACCTTCTCCTTGTGCTTGAACAAGGTTTGAACAAGACAAGCCAATACCCAAAAGAAACAGAAGCCTGTAACTTGTAACCTGTAACAATATCCGCTTATATATCCTCGACATTATCTCTTAGTTCTTATTATTATCAACAGAATCTTTTTTCAACTGCTGCTGCTTTTTTAACAATTCATCTGCTTCAACCTTTTTCAATTTCTCGGTCGCTTTCTTTTTTACTTCGTCTAATGGAAAATTATCAATGAGCGATTGCAAAGTTGCTTTTGTCTGAAAGGTATCGCCAATGGCTAAAAAATAATCGGCAATCAACAAATAGGACTTACCAACCCACTCCGTATATGATGAGAAATCTGAATTAAGGCTCAGGAGTGTCTCATAGCATTGCTTGTACTCCTTCGAGATAAAAAAAATCTCAGCTAATCTATATTTTGCTTCGGCCCCATTTTCATCTTGTGCGGCATTTATCGTTGCTAGCAATTCATCCTTAGCAGTTTCGTAATCGCTTTTCCCCATAGCAGCTTTTCCAAGAAAGAGAGTAGCCTTGTTTTGAGCACCCGCATTCACACTGCCTTTTTCTAAAATTATCTTCGCATACTTCTCAACCGAATCGTATTTATTCAACGAATAGTACGATTCCATCAATCCATTCCATGCGTTGTATTGTTCTTTTTTATTTAGCGCTTGGCTTGAAAGTGTTCTAAAAAATGGAATTGCTTTCTCGTAGTGACTTTGCTTGAATTCAAGTTCTGCTACGCGGCCTGTAACTTTACTAGCCATAGAAAATGTTTTGTCAGCAGTTAATTCGTTGTACAGCGCCAATGCTTTTACAAAATCTTTTGTGCGATAAAACGATTCTGCTTCGTAGTATTTAGCTTCGGACAGTCGTGCACTTTGAGGATAAGCTTTGATGTAGTTATCCAAGTTTTTAATGGCATTAAGGTAATCCTGATTGAAGTAGAGGTTCTTCGCCGCTTCAAATTCAACAATTTCAATTCCTTTGGAATCCGGATTAGTGTTTTTATAAAGTGCGAGATATTTACCGAACTCTTCCGATCTCGATGCAAGATTCAGCGCTTCCTGAAGCGGCAACAACACATCCTTAGCAACTGGATGATTGCCATACTTTTCAAGTACAGTAATGTAATCTTGCGCTGTCTTACTATATTCTTTCAAATTATAATTTGATGCCGCTCTGCGAACGTAAGCATAAGGAACAAACGGTGAAGAGGGATTGAATGTAATCAACCCCGAGTATCCATTCACAGCTTCTTGATAATGACCTTGCTCGAATTCCTGTTGAGCTAATTGAAATTTAGCTTCATCAATAAAATTTGATTTAGGATAATCCCTAATAACCAAGCTCAACTCCGTTTTTCCTTCAGGATATTTTTGCAGAATCCCATATAGAATGCCGGACTGAAAGTGAGCATAATCATTGTCAGCAGAATTAAGTGTGATAGCCTTGCGGTAATAAACAAGCGCATCTGAGTAGGACTTAGCAACATAGTAGCAATCCGCTAAACGTAATGTACCATCCGCCAAATTTGGTTGACCCGCTTTGGCTTTAGATACAAATTCTTTAAAGCTAAAAAGAGCCTGATCATATTGCTTCAAATTAAAATAAGCATAGCCCAAGCCATAGCGAGTTTTTAATTTCAATTCAGCATCATCTCCTTGCTCAATGACAATCAAATATTTTTTTGCAGCCAGCTCGTATTGCCTTCCAATTGAATAAGCTTCCCCACACCAAAAGCCGGCCTCTGCCAGATAATCTTTTTCCGTAGGATGTTGCAATGATTTTTCAAAGTATTGTATCGCTTCCGTATAGTCTTCTTTATTGAAGAACTCCATTCCTTTCAGCATCGTTGCTTTTTGATAAGCTCGCTCAACCCCTGATGTTCGATTGGGCAATGACTCGATGTACTCAATGGCCTTGTTATAATTGTTTGCGTTCACATAGGCCTGAGAAAGAAGTTCTTTGATTTCAATGAGGTGTGCACTCTTCGGAAATATTTTAATGATTCTTTCAAATTCGTTGATCGCTTGATCAGACTTGCCAAGCTCATAAGAGATTTTAGCAAATTGAAATGAAGCCTCTTCCATCAAAGCTGGATCACCTTTGTACTTACGAGCAATATCAAAAGAAGTAAGCGCCATCGGCTTTTGATTGGACTTCAAATAGATCTGGCCGAGATAATAAGACGAATAAAAACCAACCGAGTCAACATCGGCAAAAGAGCTCTTTAGATAGCTTAATGCTTTTGAATCTTGCTCTAACACAAACGCGGAATAGCCTGCCCGTAGTAAAACACTTTTTTCAGCCGTCTGTTCTTTGCCTGCTAAATATTTATCGTAACCAGGCAACGCATTTTTGTAATCCTGTTTTTTGAAATAAGCTTCCGCAGACAAGAGAGCAATTTCTTCAGCATTTGCAAGGTCAGTTCTCGTACTTACCAATGCTGCATAATTAATTAAAGTATTATAATCCTTCTGCTTATAGTAAACATTCGCAATCATATAGGGAACAACGCCTGCATAAGATTCAGCGGTTTCAGCTCGCTTTAGATCGGTCATTGCGTTCGCATAATCCGCCTGACTATACTCTACAAAACCAGCATAATAACTTGCAGCGGGTCCGTACTGGCCACCTTGTGTTTTGATGAAATTGAATTGATCCAAGGCATCCTTCAGAATTTTTTGGCTAAACAAACTATAACCCCATCTAAAGTGAGCTTCACCTTGCTGGGAGGCTGTCAATGAACTGAAATCGGATTTAGCAAAGTAAGTGGTAGCCTTCTTGTAATTTTTTTCGGTGTAGAAAAAATTTGCCAACTCGGCATATGCAACAGAAGCTTTTGGACTGGATGGGTTGTTCGTTATAAAATCTTGAAGCTGCTTCTCAGCATCGGTATGATAAAGATTAAGTGCGCAAATGGCGCGATAATACTCTGCGTTTTGCCTCTGCGTTGAGGGTTGTGTGGATAAGGAAAGGAACTCGTTGAAATTTTCGCGAGCTGCTGCAAATTGATTTTGAGTCATCAGCTCTTCGCCTGTTTTGAACAAGCGAGCCGATTTTTGTTGCATCAGCACATCTTGCGCAATCAGATTATAAGAAATCAACAACAAGAAAAGAGGAAAACTTCTCATCCAAAGTTTCTCTTTAGAACTTAGCACTGCTGAGTTTATTGTGGCTTTCAGTTTAAAAAGTAAATCCATGCAAAAAATTTCAATAGAGCATGAAAAGCATGGACTCAAAGGTAATAAAAAAACGAAGGGAAACGAATAGATGGCTAAAAATTACACCATCATGCGAAACACGAGTTCTTTCAAAATCTGACCTTCACCCTCGCTACCTGAGTTTACCCCTTTCAGTTTCAAATCTGCGGCACGTAACAGAGAAACTATTTCAAGTGCCTTCGGTTGGGAATAGCGTTGTAAAGCTGCGAGATAATCTTTAGCGGCATAGGGACTAATCTTCAAGGCCGCAGTCAATCCTTGCGAAGATCGATCGCCCACACTGTGAGCCGCCAGCACCTTGCTGAAGAACGAGTATAAGAAGGCAACCATAGGTATACCCGGATTTTTCTTAGGATTCGCCTCAAAGTAATTTGAAATTTTCGCCGCCTGCAACCAGTCTTTGTTAATCAATGCTCTTTGCAATTCAAAAATATTATACTCTCTACTAATCCCCACCTTAGCCATCACTTCTGTCACGCTAATCGTTTCTTTCTGCTCGTGGCTGATCAATACCTTATCCACTTCATTCGAGAGCCGATTTAAATCGTTGCCCACATATTCGGCCAGCACCCGCGCAGCATCTTCATCAATGGAATATTTTTTTTGACTAACATATTCCAAAACAAAATCAACCAATTGGTTGTCGTAAGGTTTCTTAAAGGTAACCGACACAGCCAATTGATCAGCCTTCTTACCAAGTTCTCTTCTTTTATCCAGTGCTTTGTTTTTATGACAAAGCACTAGTACTGTGGTGGGTGAAGGTTTTGTAAGATAATCCAGCAATAGCTTTGCCCCAGTTTCCTTGTTTAAGTCAGGAATGTCTTGTGCCTCACGAACAATCACCACCTGCCGCTCGGCCATCATTGGGAAACGCCTGGCATTGGTGAGTATCGACGCCATGGAAGAATCCTTTCCGTATACCACTACCTGATTGAAACTCTTCTCAGATTCATTTAATGCATGTTGCTCGATGTAATTAGCAATTAAATCGATGTAGTAAGTTTCCTCGCCTTGCAACAAATAAACCGGCTCGTATTTTCCGGTCTTCAGTTTATCTAAAATCTTTTTTGCAGAAGCATCCATCAGCGTATCCTCTTTTTTGCAGCCAAATTAAATGCTGTTACCGCACCAGTCAAGGCTCCAAATAAATGAGCCTCCCAAGATATTCTTGGATCAGTCGGAAATATCCCATAAAGAATAGCTCCTCCATAAAAGAAAATAATGACCAGTGAAATGGTGAGCGATAAAAAATCTTGCCGAAGTATGCCAAATAAAATTAAAAATGCGGCTAGACCATAAATTAAACCGCTTGCGCCTATGTGATAAGATGGCCGAGGGCTAAAAAGCCAAACCAAAATATTGGTAATGAAGTAGCATCTAAAGAAAACAATCCCTCCTATCCGATCGTAAAAAAAATATAATAGTGTGCCCAAGAAGAGTAAAGGAAAAGTATTTGAAATAAGATGACCCAAACTGCCGTGGATCATCGGCGCAAAAAGGATTCCAATTAACCCATGAATTGTGCGAGGATAGATGCCCAGAAACCCCAAATCAATGCCATAAAAAAATTGAATACTGAAAGCCAACCACATGATAAATACTAACCGAAATGGAACAACCGAGCTTCCAAAAATTTGATTTTCTTGTGAAGGCATTATCTTGAGGCAGGGTCTTTGATCATTGGCAACTTCACATATCGGGCTTCTTCTGAACCAACAGAATGCATACCAAGCAATCCTCCTGATGATTTTGCTATTTTCAACGCGAGATCACAAACACTTTGATAGTACTGTTTAGAAAAATCTGGATCTAGTTTAGGAAACACCACGTTCAGTTGTGAAAGCTCTTCCGCAATTAGCGCATTACGTTGCGACACTTCAACCGGAT
>DASYTA010000687.1:0-5448 GCA_036002745.1 Cyclobacteriaceae bacterium
CCTCTTATTTTGTAAGAGATTTCGTTTTCTGTCATAGTTTTTCTCAGCGTTTATCTGCGCGATCAGCGGGAATAATTTAATTTTTATTTTCATACAAAACCTTCCCTCCCACAATCGTCATGTCCACTTTCGTGGAAAGAATTTGATCGTCAGGTACAGTCATTAAGTCTTGAGAAAAAATGGTGAAGTCCGCCAACTTGCCAACGGCAATTGATCCTTTTACTTTTTCTTGAAATGCTCCGTATGCTGCATCAAGTGTAAGCGATTTCAAGGCTTGAGCTCTTGTCATTTTTTCTTCAGGTTCATAACCGCCTGCAGGTTCGCCTTTTAAAGTCTGTCGGGTAACTGATGCGAAGAAATTAGCAATCGGATTTACAGGCTCAACAGGAACATCCGTACCATTCACAATATGAGCGCCTGACTTCAACAACGATTGCCACATATAGGCGCTCTCTTTGATTCGCTTTGCTCCTAGCCGATCAATTGCCCAGGGCCTGTCGGATGAAAGATGAATTGCTTGCATGGCGGGAATTACTCCCAATTTTGCAAATCGAGGAATATCTTGTGGACTGATATGTTGCGCATGTTCAATTCTGAAACGTGCATTTTTTGCTTTCTCTGGAATTTCTTTGAAGGCTATTTCATATCGATCCAATATTTCATGATTTGCTCTGTCGCCAATAGCGTGTGTGCAAACCTGAAAACCTGCATTCAGTGCAGCCTTCGAATATCTCAAAAGCGAATCCATCGACATCAGCGGCATGCCTGATGTTTCCTTGCGATCATCATACGGTTCAAGGAGCCATGCTCCCCGCGAGCCGAGCGCACCATCGCTATAAAATTTAACAGCACGAATCGTTAACCAATTTGCAGAATCAATCTCCGGACCTTTTTGAAAATACTCTTTCACCAGTGGTTCGTCCGAACCTGAAATCATTTCATACAATCGTATGGTGAGTTTGTTTTCGTTTTTAAACTTCTTGAGTAGTTCAATATTCTCTTTGTTTTCACCTGCGTCGTGAAACTCTGTGATACCATTTCGCAAACAAGCAGCGAGCGCGAGCTCCAACGCCTTAGATCTCGTCTCCACACTAGACTCAGGAATAAATTTTCCGATCAAAGACTGTGCATGTTCGATAAATATTCCTGTTGGATTGCCGAGCGGATCACGAATTATCTCACCGCCTTCAGATGAACTTTGTTTTAATTGTTCCTTCGACAATTGGTTTACACCTGCAATCTCCATCGCTTTCTTATTGGCAAATGCTGCATGTCCACTGGCATGGCTTAGAAAAACAGGATTGTCAGGCGTAGCTTCACTCAACAGTTCATGGGTCTGAAATCCCTTGATTAATTTCTTAGGCTTTGTATCCCACTTATCCTGATGCCAACCACGACCGATAATCCATTCGCCAGGTTTTACCTTGGTAGTTGCTTCTTTCATCTTAGCCACCAGTTCTCCGTAACTTTTTACATCAGCAAGATTCACTGTAAGTTCAGTAAAGCCAAGGCCAAACAAATGACCATGACCTTCAATCAAACCCGGAGTCATTGTCTTTCCGTGCAAATCAATCAGCTGAGTATTTTCATTTTTAAACTTTTCGGCATCCTTCGCTGTCCCAACAAAAATTATTTTGTTTCCTAGTACTGCAACTGCCTCAACGGTAGTTTGACTTTCTTCACCTGTATAAATTTTTCCGCCTTGAATAATCAGATCTGCAGGCTTTTCATTTTTAGAACACGCTAGCAGAGCGAATGAGAAGAAAATAAAATAGTATTTATTCATATAAGATTTGATTTCATTTTCACGTTAAAGTGGTCTCAGTAAAAATAGAAAGAATCGCCCTATCTTTCGACTTATAAAATTACCAGCGGTATGAAAAAGATTGTTTTGTTGTTAATGATTTCGACCGGAAGCTTTGTTCTTTCTTATGGTCAAGAGGTGGGACTTTCGTTTTCCTATTTCGTGCCGCGCAACGGTTATTTTTCAACACCCGTGAGTCCATTCTCCTTGCGTGGCGTAGGTATCAATTTCAACAAATACCTAGGAATACAAACAGGTGCAACATTGTATCGGATGTCGGGAATGAATATTGTTGGGTTGCCATTTGAATCGAAGGAGCCATTGCTCGGACCAAACTTTACTTTATTTGTTCCTGTCGAATTGGTCTTTCAATTAAAAGGCAAGCAAGTTCAATTTGATATCAAAGGAGGTGCCTTCGGTTTTTATGGTTTCGCACAGAAGTTGAATTACGGAAATATTGATAGAGCAGTTCGTGAGTTTCAAAATTGGGATGTTGCAAATACCGACTTGACTTATCAAAATAATCCGGGGTGGGGAACCCACTTTGGTGGAGAGCTAACTTTTTATGTGACTAATCAATTTGGAATTTCTTTTGAAGTAAACTACTTGATGGGCAGCGCCTCTATACCTTTGAAAG
The DNA here is from genome assembly GCA_036002745.1 of Cyclobacteriaceae bacterium. Lineage (GTDB taxonomy): Bacteria > Bacteroidota > Bacteroidia > Cytophagales > Cyclobacteriaceae > ELB16-189. The sequence goes on from DASYTA010000687.1 coordinate 2,442, forward strand.
GAAACTCAGTAGGCGGAACAATGGCAGGCGGTCTTCAAGCTTTACCGATCGATTATAACGACGCGAAAGTAGATTTTACCGGACTAGAATTTTCGATTGGGCTAATGTTTGGAGGCAACGGAGGTGGCGGAGGAAAAAGACCTCCCACCAGAAGAAGGAGATAAAATTTACAACACGTTATTCAGTTGTTCTTTGATTTTCTCCAGCTCATCTTTCATTTCAACCACAAATTTTTGCATGGCTGCATCATTGGCTTTCGATCCAATCGTATTGATTTCGCGCCCAATTTCCTGAGCAATGAAACTCAGTTTCTTTCCATTGGAATTTTGTTCTTTCATCACTTTCAAAAAATAAGAAAGATGTGTAGCAAGACGTACTCGCTCTTCCTGGATATCGAGCTTTTCAATGTAATAGACAATCTCTTGTTCAAGTCGATTTTGATCCAGTCCTTCTTTACCAAAAAGGCTAGCAATATTTTCCTTTAGTTTGGTCCTGATTTTTTCAATACGACTTGAATCAATCATGCCCACCTGATCCAGATTCTTTTGAATATTGGTGATGTAGATTTCAAGCTTTTCTCCCAGTGCTTTTCCTTCCGTTTCACGAAAGTTGTTACATGAAGCAATCGCCTCCTGTAACCATTTTTTAACTTTCTCCCATTCTCCCGGATCAACAGTTTCCGTTCCATTGGTTTGTTTTACACCAGGCGCATCTAACGCCAACTGAAAAAGGTTTTCATAACCGGCCATCACCTTATCAGCTAATTTCTTCAATTCCGAATAATGAGCTGAGAAAAGGGTTTCGTCATAACGTTGTAATGTCTCGGCGCCTAGCTTCGGTTGGTAATCGATAGCAACACTTACCTTGCCACGCTCTATAAGATCAGCTACAATCGTCCTCACTTCAGATTCCTTCTCTGCAAATTTTTTGGGGAGTCGTAACGTTAAATCCAAAAATTTTGAGTTTAAGGATTTGACTTCAATCGCCACATTAGCTTCTGCTGGACTCGCAACGACTTGGCCGAAGCCGGTCATGGATTTGATCATACGGATTAAGTTGACTACGAAGGTAGAAATTTTGAGTGAGCAGATTAAAAATCAAACCCAAGGCTTACCTGTGCTCTTGGATCTTGCACTTTATAGTTTACCACAGGCCATGCCATGTCGCATTTCAAGTAGTAGCCAAAAATCATTGACCGAAAGCCGAATCCATAACTATAAAGCCATGGATTAAGATATTCTTTTATATCAATAACAAAAGTTTTCGAGTCGCCACTTGTTACTTGGCGAATACGACCTTCGTTGGCGTTACCAAAAGGAATCGCGCCTGTCCAACTTGAGCCTATGTCATAAAAACCAGTGAACTGTAAATTGCGAAAGAAATTAGAAGTAATTGGTCCACCTGAAAGTGCTCGCACAAGCGGGATACGGAATTCTGCATTGAGCACCGCTACACTGTTGCCATACTGTGTGGCATAATCAAAGCCACGAAGGCTAGTTGCAAACTCTGCAAATAAAAGATTCTCATTATAGGTTGTAGGGCCATTAACCAATGGGTTCTTGGTACCTAAATAATTGGTGGAATAAAATAGCCAATTGTCAACCCCACCTAATAAATAGTTTTTCGGAGCTTGTCCTAAAAATGTTCCTGCATAACCACGTACTGCAAACACAATCTCTTTGTAGATTTTTTGATAACGCCTTGCATCCGCATAAATCTGTCCAAAACTTTTTTTAGAGTCTCCCAATGCTTGGTAAGTAATCGCACTGATCTTTGCCCTTGTTCCCTCAATGATGTTAAGTCCGGTGGTGATGGAATTATCATACACCAACTCTGCCTTGGCTCCGGCATAGAATTGATATTTTGTGGGCTCAAAATGTAATGCGCCCGTAGGTATGCTTGGCCCACGATCAACAAACTCTGTATTTCCAAAAAAAGGTTTCAAGCTTACACGCGAGCGTACAGAAATCGGATAGGAAAATCCGAATTCAATTTTCTGAAAAGCATACCTTTGGTTTTGCGGATTTGTACCTCCGGTGCTTTGTATTTCATGAGTTTGCCAATAATAAACTTTTCTATCATAACGAACGCTAAAATCAACACGATAGGGAAGATATTGAAACTCCGCGAAGACATCCCCACTTTTAAAGTCCGACAAAGCAACTTGAAGTCCACCATTGAATCGATAGTTTTCAAGCATATCATTCATCTGGGTCTCTAACCGAAAGCTGAATCCACGCAAAGGATCCACCACAAAATTTGTGACCAGATTATCATAACTGAATTTAGGTTCATAGGGGAATGGACCAAGCACCTTGCTTGTTTCTCTGGCTTTCATATACCGAGTAAGAAAGGTTTCGTTGGGCTGTTGCTTTTGCTTTACTACTTCATCTTCAAAAACATAGTCATCAGTATTCAAACCTTTATTAGCCGGAGCAACAGTTGGTTTGGTGGGCGTTACTTTATTTTCCTCAAGCGGATTTTTTTTAGGTGTAGTGGACTCTTCTTCAAATGAATAGTTGTCCGTACTTATCTCACCGTTTTTCTTAGGCGCCTTGGTTGTGTCGGTTTGAGTTTGAACAGGTGGCTTTGGCGGAGGTGTTTTTCTTGTTGTATCTGAATTCTCTCTCAACCTTGAGTTGAGCAAATCTTTAAGCGTAGTTTGTTTTGCTGGTTCTTTTTTTCTTCGTTCGGTAATGATTCGAGCCTGCTGAATTTCTCTACGTCGGGTGGCTGGCGTAAATACTTGTCGGTCTGGATTAAAGTGTCGATCGATGAAAATATTCTCCCGAAGGTTTTGAGTTGCCACTAATGAAAGCATTCGGCTATCAAAATTGATATCGTAATCCTTTATGCTCGAATTAAAATTGGAAACCTGTGTATAAGATCCATTCAATGTATTGAATCGGAATAAATTTATAATACCTCTTTGATCACTTAAATAGAAAAAATTATGATCGTCCATGGCCCGCGCATGAAAGTCTTTACTTAAGGTATTGGTGATTCG
>DASYTA010000688.1:0-21030 GCA_036002745.1 Cyclobacteriaceae bacterium
GAAGATTATCAAGGCCTATTCTGGCGACATCCAAAAATCGCTACCGTATTTACCGCCATGCTTTTATCTTTGGCTGGTATTCCGCTCACAGCAGGCTTCGTTGGAAAATTTTATCTGATCGCATCCGGAGCGAACTCGCAATTGTGGTGGCTTGTGATTGTGCTAGCAGCGAGCAGCGTGATTGGTTTGTATTATTATATCAAGATAATTGCAGTGATGTTTGATAAAGCAAAAGGCACTGATGCATTAGCATTACGCCCCCGATTGTATTTGATCAACTTGATTACGCTTTTTGTGCTTTCCGCGCTCATGATTTTCTATGGAATTTATCCGCAAGGGTTGATCGATCGAATAAGAGAATTTTTGCAGTAAGATCTTTTATTACCTAACGTATTAATCATTGATCCTTTCCTTTTTTTAAGTTATATTCACTTAGCAGTTAAGATCCCCTAAAATCCACGGTTATGGGAAAAGTGAGAAACATTCTGCAGTCAAAAAAAGAACATTTCTGCACAGTAGGGCCGGAGATTACAGTTTATGAGGCCATCGAATTAATGTGCGAAAAGAACATCGCTGCTGTTCTAATTACTGAAAATGAAAAGCTCGCTGGAATTTTCACGGAGCGAGATTACGCTCGCAAAGTAGTTTTAAAAGGAAAATCATCGAAGGCTACTTTACTAGGAGAATTGATGTCAAAAAATCCTTATACTATTTCGTCTGAAAATACAGTGGAAGAGTGCATGAAGTTAATGAACGAAAAAATGATTCGTCATTTGCCTGTTGTAGATAACGGCAATCTTGTGGGGGTGATCTCAGTAGGAGACTTGATTCGGTTTATGCTCGAAGAACAACGCTGTATCATCGAGCATCTCGAAAATTACATAACTCACTAAATCAACCCTTTTCATTGCTTTCGAATTGCGATGAGAATCTAACGTTAGTAGCAGTAGTTGCGTTGTAAGGAGGAATTGAGATTTGAACAGGTTTAACATCCCATATCTCTTTGCAGTACTCCCGAATAGTGCGATCGCTTGAAAATTTTCCCGAGCGAGCTACATTTAAAATACTCATCTTAGTCCACTTTTCCTGATCCTTATAGGCTTCGCTTACCTTTTGCTGGCAATCAATATACGAGCGATAGTCCGCCATCAGCGTGTACGCATCGTGATACAGCAGCGAATCGACTAAAGGTTGAAACAAGTTCTTTTGCTCAGGAGAAAAATGCCCTGATTTAATCAAGTCGATACATTCGCGTAGATCTTCATCAGTATGATAATATTCCTTTGGCATATAAACTGAGTGATGAAGATTTTGTACTTCATCGGTGAGCAACCCAAAGAGAAAGAAATTTTCATCGCCTACCTCTTCACGAATTTCAACATTGGCGCCATCCAACGTGCCGATAGTGAGTGCTCCGTTCATGGTAAATTTCATATTGCCTGTTCCGGAGGCTTCTTTTCCTGCAGTACTGATTTGTTCTGATAAGTCAGCAGCCGGATAAATCAATTCACTATTGGTGACATTAAAATCAGGAATGAAAACGACTTTTAATGTTTTGTTTACGATCGGATCATTATTGACTACTTCTTTCACAGAGTTGATCAATTTGATAATCAACTTTGCCATAAAATAACCTGGTGCTGCTTTGCCTCCGAAAATGAAAGTGCGCGGCACCATTTTCATTTTAGGTTTTTTGCGGAGTTGGTTATACAATGTAATGATGTGCAGCACATTCAAATGTTGCCGCTTGTACTCGTGAAGCCGCTTCACTTGCACATCGAAAAGCGAATCTGGATTTACATCGATGCCACACTTGTGTTTAATTTCTTCAACTAAAAGATTCTTGACTTTCTTTTTGCATTCTCTCCAGTCATTGCAAAACGCTGGTTCTTTAACGAACTTCTCGAGCTGCTTCAGTTCACTCAAATTTTTTATCCATGATGTTCCAATTTTGCTTGAAATCAATTCTGTGAGGTTGGGATTGTTTAACACTACCCATCTTCTTGGCGTAACGCCATTCGTTTTGTTGGAGAATTTTTCTGGCCATAAATCATTGAAATCGTGAAGCAGATTTTTCATCAATAACTCAGAATGCAGAGCTGCTACTCCGTTGATCGAATGGCTTCCCACGCAAGCAAGTAAAGCCATTCGAATATATCTTTCTCCTGATTCGTCAATGAGCGACATTCGCGAAATCTTTCCTTCATCATTTGGAAAATGTCTTTTTACTTCTTCAAGGAAACGTCTATTGATTTCATAGATCAGTTCGAGATGCCTTGGCAACAGCTTTCCAAATAATCCTACTGGCCATTTTTCCAGCGCCTCCGGTAGAAGAGTATGGTTAGTATAACCAAATGTGTTTACGGTGATGTTCCAGGCTTCATCCCACTCCAATCGCCATTCATCCAGAAGTAGCCGCATTAGTTCAGCAATGGCAATAGCCGGATGCGTATCATTTAGTTGCAGCGCAAATTTTTCGTGAAAAGTTTTGACGTCGTTCTTTCTTGCAATGTGCGATCGGATCGCATCTTGAAGTGAACATGATACAAAAAAGTATTGTTGCTTCAATCTCAACTCTTTGCCACCTACTTGCTCGTCGTTAGGGTAAAGAACTTTACTTATATTTTCAGACAATACTTTATCGTTGACAGCTCCGTAATAATCTCCTTTGTTGAATAAGTGAAAATCGAATGACTCAAATGCTTCCGACTTCCACAAACGAAGTGTGCTGGCGGTGTTTGTATCATAGCCCAACACGGGTGTATCGTAAGGGACGCCCATGATCATTTCTTCAGGAACCCATTTTGATTCATATCTTCCATCCGCGCCAATAGTTGAATTGGTGTGGCCACCAAACTTTACAGCAACGGCGTCTTCAACTCTTGCGATCTCCCAAGGATTACCACTGCGTAGCCACTTGTCTGTAATTTCCACTTGCCAGCCATCTTCAATGATCTGATCAAAGATTCCAAATTCATAACGGATACCATAACCAATGGCAGGAATGTCAAGTGTAGCAAGTGAATCTAGAAAGCAAGCAGCTAATCTGCCAAGTCCACCATTGCCCAGGCCAGGCTCTTCTTCCTTATCCAGAATCTCTTTTAACGTCAGTCCAAGATCACTCATGGCCTGTTTTACTTTTTCAAAGAGATGAAGATTAACAAGATTATTACCCAGGTGTGGTCCCATTAAAAATTCGGCTGATAAATAGCCGACGGTCTTTATGTCTTTTTCGCGATAAGTTTTTTGCGCATTAAGCCATCGATTAAGCATCCTATCGCGAATAGTATAAGCAAGCGCCATGTAGCAATCGTTGAGCGATGCATCGTCTGGTGATTTTCCTTGGATGTAAAAAAGGTTGTCGAGAAATGCTCGCTTTATTGTCTCCAGTTCTACTCCGGTTCGATCATCCTCAACTCGAATGGCTTCCATAATTTTAATTTAGCCTTTTAATTTAGGCATAAATTAGGAAAGCGTGCTAATCGAGCTCATGACAAATGTCATAGCGCCAATTGAATAGTTTATTACTAATGAATGGTTAACTATTTGGAAACAACTGGAGCTAAAATTACCAACTTGATTTTGGAGTTAGCATAGTTTGTTGCCTACGGAAAACCCAAGGCGGTGTGGGATCTTCGTTTATCCAAAGCCCCTTGCGGTGATCTTTGGCATCAATGCGAATGGATTCAAATTCTGGTATTGCATTTTTCTCTGATGTCCACGCAAGTCCCTCAGCCAAAAGTTTCAGGCGAGGGTCGTCACCCGATTTTGCGAGAACCACCGCTTGGCGAATGCCCCAACGATTTTTTCTTTCAACGAAAACTTCAACCATTTTCCCTTTAAGGCTTTTCTCCAATAAACGCTTTGCCTCAGAACCAAAAGGCTGCTCAGTTTCAGGGCAATCAACTCCCGCAAGCTCGATTTTATAAGTTTCATTTGCTTCTGTAAGAAGCTCGATGGTATTGCCATCAGTTACATTTACCACTTTTCCTTTTAGGATTTCCTGTGGAGAAGAAATGAAAAAGAAACTACATTCAAGAAAGATGATTGAGATTATATTGCTCATAAGATTTTATTTATAAAAAGGGGAGAATAAATATTCTCCCCTGATCCCCAATGTCCATTTAAGCGTGATGATGTCGCTTAAATGTATAAGTTGTGGTTGTTCCTCCTGTTGTGATGGTGTACTCTTTGTCACAAGCGCCGGTGCCGAAGTCGATCGTTGATTCAGCTGAGCCAACCTTGAGATCAATCGTGCCAGCGACGGGAATATCTCTTGAGCACGAGTACTGAAATAGAATAGCATTGGTTATCGTTGCGTCAAAAGAAACTCCTTGACGATTCGTGCCACTAATGGAGCCGGTAACTTTTCGTGATTGTTGATGCAGTTCATGGAACCCATTTCGGATGTATTGATTGGTTAATGATCCACTCCATGTCACAGATGTTCCATTAGCATACGTGAGCTTTGCATTCTCGATCGTAAGCTTTGACATATCGTTAGAGGTTGCGACTTTAGTAAATACTCCATCAACCTTCACGGAATCTTTTTGATAACCTTGGAATGTAACGCTTTCTGTAAGGTTGTAAGATAACGTGTCTTTAAGTCTCACAATTAGTTTGAAAGCATCAATCAATTTTCCTTTCCTCACCTCAGTTGAATCCTTGCAGTAGATGCCTGCACCGAAATCTATGGTGAGTGAGCCACTATAAATAACACTGTCCTTGTGGCTTCGGTCAATGGAAAATGTACTGCTAACAGAAGGAGCACAATCCATGTCCATACCATGTCCTGCGGTTCTTTCATTCTCAGAGTATCGTCCGTTGCTAATGCCATTACTTGCCATTGCTGAGCCCGTAACGTCCATTGCATCTTGTGCAATGGCAATCATCTGACTGTTATCATGCGCAGCCGCTTCTGTCTGAGCCTTCGATGATACGGGATCAAACACCACTTCTTTCTGACAAGACACTGTAACCAACGCAACAAGCCAACTCACTTGGACTATCAGTTTTAAAAATGTTGTTTTCATTAACGTTTTTATTTTGAATTTCCACTTCACTTATCCACTACATTTTCCTTTCCAATTCGGCAATCCTTGCTTTCGCTTCGTCTTTGCCATAGTTCAGTGCTAGTTTATATAACTCAATCGCTTCTTTGCGTGTATTCTTCTTTTTGCGCGGGGCGAAATGTGTACGATTTGCAGCCTCTTCAATAGCTGATGCTTGCGCGAAGTAAGCATCACCCAAGTCGTTTGTAGATTTAACCATTAATTGATTGACTTGATCTTGAAGTTTGGCAATATCATCCTGCTTCAATTTGATCTGGTTCAGCTTGTCATCAATCTCGGCCTTTTGTAAACCAACGGTGGTGATCAGGTTTTCATTTTGATTTTTGTAAACATTCACTTGTTCTTTTAAAGCTGCAAGCTCCTGATTTCGAGCATCGAGATCTCCTTTTAGTTTTTTAATTGCACTTGCATAGGCGGCATTGTTATTACTGTACTTACTCGCTGCTTTTTCTAACTCAGAAATCTTAGCTTCAGCATTGAGCACATAATTGTTGATGTCGCGCATCCGGCCGGAAAATGTTTCGTAGTTTGTTCCTTCCATCATTCTTACGTGCAGCATTTTTCTATTGGCATCGATCGAATCTAACAATGTTCCTATCTCTACCATCGCTTCTGTTAGTTTGCGGTTTGCCTGCAGCTCAGTACGGAGCGAATCGGTTGTGCGCTGTGCACGTTCTTTTTCTTTCAGATTACAGCTACACAGAAGCCCAACTATTGACATCATCAAAAGAATTTTGTTTCGCATATCTTGTTTGTTTGGTTAAAAAAATTGCGCCGTGCGTTTAGTGAATGTAACGGTAACTCTTTAGTGAAATTCTTTTCATTGGGCCGAATAGGCGATATTTACGATCTTCTGTTGAACAAGGCGTTAATTTGCACGGATAGCAGCAAGGCACTGACGAAGCGTTTCTACGCGAATCGTGTCGGTAAAATAGTTACATAAAACGGACTACCGACTCCAATTGTCATTCAAGGAAAAAGAATAGCAGTGGCGGATATTGCATTGATGGACTTGATTGCGAAGGCTAGTTTTATGCCATGTCATTATTGACTGCTGATCCTAAAGAATATTACTATGGCAGCGCAACTTCCTGATAAGATTTTACTGAACGGAGCAATTCAACAGCTCTACACAAATCCGTTGGAACATTACTGGATCCGAATGGATAAAAAGCGCCCCTTCTTTTTTCCTTTGCCCAATTGCCGAAGAGGGTATGTGGCGACATGGGAAGTAAGGGACAGTCAACTTTTTCTAAAAGACATAGATGGAAACTATGAGCGGACTACTCTTTTTTTTGGAAAGGAATCGGCCCGTTATAGTTCAAAAATTCTTTTCCCTAAGTCAGGCAATAGGCTGATCAAAGCAAATTGGTTTTCAGGTAAGCTTAGAGTTCCGCAAGGAAAAATGACCATCTACGATGAAGACTATGGCTCACGCTTTGAACAAGAGATCATCATCACCGTTGAAAAAGGAAATGTTGAGAAGATGGTAACCATCGATTACACGAGAAGAGTCTTAATCGTTAATGCGCAAATGAAAAGAAGAGCTCAGGCCTGAGTCTATTTTTTCTCGTTTACTTTGCAATCAAAATTCTTCCATAGCAATTCGAGGCTTTTCCAGATTTTATCCGTCGATGGTTTTGGTGAGATTTCATAGAAAATAAATCCTTTCGCTTGGCCAGGACATGACTTTACATGCACAACACAATTTAATGTTATTGGCCTTTGTTCCATGTAATCGAGCATATCGATCGTTCCTTTGAAAGTTTTCTGATCTCCTGATTCAGTATTCACTTCTTTAACAGAAGTTTTTACTGGGAATAATTTTTCCTTAGGTATTTTTCGCCTTTCAATGTTGCGGCCAATCAATCCCGTGTAGTAAGCGTTCAGATTAGTTTGAATAGTCGCCTCATTTGTTATCGGCACCTCATCCAAGTACCACAAGAAAGCGTATGACCAATACTCTTCGCTTTGTGCGTTGCCCCATCCTGGAGCGAAACGAATATCCTCGACACCTTTGTATGGAATACTTGGAGCGAATTCAATAGGAATCAGGAATCGTTCAACACCCCAACCTTCCGGAACACTTAATGTATATGGCGCTTTCCAATTGTGACCGTCGAAATCTTGTGCCGAGACGTTGAATGAAATGAGGCAAAGGAAGATGAAGGCAATTTTTTTCATCGGTTTGGTTTTGACTTAAGAGTAATTGGAGTGCAAAAAAGTTTTAATGCTTTCCTCATTATTTACTTCGAAGTCCAATCATTATTGGTTCCATCTGCATCCATCCAGATGCCACCATCAATACTTACCGATTTGATTTTCTTTTTGGTCTTGATCGTGATACTTGTTTTCTTGACGTCAGTTTGCCACACAGCAGGTGTTTGATGAAAACGTTCTGTGCTTCCGTCAGCGAAGGTGGTTACAAGATCAAAAGGGGCAGGCATTCCTCCGATATTGTCGATGTTCGCCGTGAAGCCTGATCCACTTTGCTTAATGTTGCTAATCGAAAGATCAATGTAGTTAGTCTCAAAGAACCAACGATTCCAAAACCAGTTTAAATTTTTTCCTGACACATTATTGAATGTGTAGAAGAAATCCCATGGGGTAGGATGCTTGCCGTGCCAGCGGTCCATGTAGGCATGCAAACATTTCTTAAATAATTCATCGCCCAACAAATCTTTCATTGCAAAATAGCCGATGGAAGCTTTACCATATTCGTTGTTTCCAAATCCAGCGCCTGTAAGTGCATCGCCGGGAGTGATAATTGGAATATCTTCATTGGATGAGCGATCTCCAATCCATCCTTCCACTCTGAATTGCTTATACATTGCTTCAGCTTTTTCTACGCCCATGTCTGCACGACCTATTAACAACTCAAATGTTGTCGCCCAACCTTCGTCCATAAAACCATAGCGCGTCTCGTTCGTGCCCATGTAGAAGGGCATGTACGTGTGTGCAATTTCATGCTCAGCAACGAATCGTGAGAACGTTGTGTCGCTGTAGGATTCATCATTGGCCATCATTGGATACTCCATGCCTGCGAAGCCCTGAAAGATCGTTGTCTTTTCGTACGGGTAAGGAATTCCTGGCCAGTTGCGCGACAACCAATTCAATGAATGTTTTCCAAACTTCACCATATAACGATAGTCGGCTGCCTTATCAAGGTACGCAGCCTGTACACTTGCTCTTCTTTTAGTAGCGTCATCTACCACTACGCTTCCGGCATCCCATAAATAATGGTCGCTGATACCGAACGTCATATCTGGAATATTCTTGGCCGTGAACTGCCAGCTATTGATTGCTTTTTGAGTCGTCACTTTGCCTGCTGCTAATTCTTCCTTTGTGGCTACCTGAATAGTTTGATTTGAGGAGAACGATTCATTAAAGCGTTTTAGGATGTCGGGTTGTAAAACACTCTCAGGATGTTGAAGTGTACCCGTTCCCCATACTACGTAGTTCTTTGGAACATTGACAGTTACAACATAATCATTGAAGTCGCTGTAAAACTCATGAGAGTCCATAAAGTTCATGCGGTCCCACACATTATAATCATCGAGCACAGCAATTCGCGGATAGAAATATGCAAGGAAATAAGTGAGAGAGTCGATCATCCCTTCACGATTACTTTGCTTTGAAATTTCATAATGCCACTTGAACGTGAGCTTCATTGAATCATGAGGAGCAAGTGGTTTTGGCAAGGGCATGGGATACCATGTAAAGCGATTTGGATTTTCTTTCCACACATAAGGTGCGCCATTGAATGTGACTTCGTCGATCTTCATACCAGAGGTAAGGTAATCTTCCGTAGCTCCAAAATTGCGAGGCGCTCCGGGCTTGTGAATGTTGAGAAACAATTTGATCACTGGATTTCTTATTGAGTCTGGACTGTTATTGAAATAAGTGATACTCTCTTCTCCTTTTACATTACGATCAGGTGGCAAAGCGGTCACGGTGATGTTATAGCTCCCATGATTTTGCCAATAATTTTTTCCTGGCTTTCCATCAAGTGAGCGTGTTCCTTTTCGATATGCTTCTTTAATGTCACGAGGCATGTAGAGCTCTTGTGCTGAGAGCGAGAAAATAACAAGACTTAAAGAGAAGAAGAGTAATAATTGTTTCATAAGAAATGGATTGGATTCAGAAAGATAACGGAAAAACCTTTTACTTAGTTTTGCCGCATGAACCATAAGGCAATGTTTCTTTGACCCAATGGCGGCAAGTAGTATTCTTGAATCGAAATTATCGGATTACGAAATCGGCTGACTCAACCAAATTACTTTTGTGAAAGGCACGATCGAGAATATAGATTTTAAGTTTGGCTGTTTTGCCATTCAGTAATGAGTACAGCGCTGATGATTGAATATTATAAGTAATGGTGCCTTCCAGTGGACTTTTTTTTCCTAAGTTGAGGGACAAGACTTGAAAACGGCCATGAAAGAAATTGTTCACACAACGATCACCAAATGAATAGAGATTAGTTGGGTCGAAATAAGTATATGATCCATTTTGACTTTTAGTATATAAATAAACAAAGATGTTGTTGGCGTACGGATTTTGTTGAATGTAGAGCGTGTCGGCCGGAGTTTGGCGCAGTTCCCAGTTCTTGCAAGTTAATGCAGGCAACGTGTCAAAAGGAGATGAATGAATCTTGCGATACGAAGCATAGTTTACATACTCATAACCATTTTTCAGTGTTTCATTGCTTTTATGTGTTGGATACCAAATTGCACTTTGGGAGAGTTGGTAATAATAGTAGATTGGTGTACTGATATCCTTCGACTCTGCTGGGCTAACAGCAATCTCAGTTTCGTCACCATTAATTCCAAGGTCTCCATCACCATCTTTAAAGTTTATTGATATCGTTAACACATCTGCGCTGGTCGGAGATCCGTGCTTAAATTCTACGCTTTGAAATTGAATTTGCGGAGTGATGGAATTATCAGGCTTAAAGCAACCTCCGACAATCCCCATCAAAACCAGAATCGCAATAGAGTTTTTAGTCTGTGGCATAGCTGTACTTAGTGATCTGACGATTGATAACGAATTTGATTTCTATGATATTGTAAGAACCCAGAAATATCAATTATGTGTTCATGTCTGAACAGTTTTTTTATCTAATCTGTTCACTTATGATTCATTGTTATCTGGAGCGAAATTAATGCTGCCGAACCTGCAACTTTAATCCCTTTTCGATCGTCTCAGCGTAGTACCCCAAACCAACCACCATGCTTAAGAACTATATCATTGTTGCTATTCGCAGCTTACGCAAAAACAAAAGTTTTGTAATCATCAATGCTTTTGGATTGGGCATTGCCCTCGCTTGTTGTATAGCGGCCTATCTAATACTAGCGTTCAATGTTGAGTTCGACGATTTTCACGCTGACAAGAAAGTAGAGCGTATTTTCAAAATTCACGCACACTTTAAAGAAAAAGATGGGAAGATTACTCAAAGCAATAATGCCCCAATGGTGCTTCCACCTATTGGCGTTCCAGGTATAGCAGGTATCGAGCGATATACACGTTATCTAAGCGATGCTGGATATATGCGCTATGGTGATAAAGCTTTCTCCGAGCAGATTTCATTTGCCGATAGCACGTTCTTCGAAATGTTTGATTTCCCATTACTGAGTGGAAACCAGAAAGCATTCAAAAACAAACACAGTATTTTTCTTAGTGAAGAGTTAGCAAAGAAATATTTTGCTGATGAAGAAGCTGTAGGAAAAATATTAGTACTGAATTTTCAAAATGAATTTCAAGTGGAGGCGATCGTGGGTGGTGTTCTAAAAAAGGTGCCTGTGAACAATTCGTTCACCTTCAAGGCGATGATGCGTATTGAAAACCTACAGGATGTTCATAAAATTGCTGTTGACAGTTGGGGAGAATGGAGAGACCCTTCCACGTTTCTAGAACTCACATCTGCATCAAACGCTGCAAGTGTAGGCAAACAGTTTGATAAATACATTTTCATCCGCAATGAGGCAAAAAAAGATGCGCATGTTGTAGCGTATCAACTCGAACCGTTTAAGGCATACTTCACTTGGAATGATATCAATTGGGGATATGCCAACATGCGAATGGGAGCAGCTCCGCTTGTTGTGTTTACATCAATGGCAGTAATGATTTTACTCATTGCATGTTTTAATCTCACCAACACTTCTATTGCTATGACTGCAAAGAGGCTAAAGGAGGTTGGTATTCGCAAAGCAGTTGGCGCTATGCGTCAGCAGATCGTGTCACAATTTTTGTTCGAGACCGCATTGACCATTACGTTGTCACTTGGTGTGGGGTTGTTGTTGGCGCAGTGGATTGTGCCTGCGTTCACAGAGATGTGGAACCTTCCTTTTGTGCTCACTGAGCTTAATGGTATGAATCTGGTTGTCACTCTGTTGGGGATAGTATTTTTTGCTTCGCTGCTGGCGGGAATTTATCCTGCGCTGTTCAACAGCAAATTTAAACCCGTTGCCCTTTTAAAAGGCAGTGTGAAAATAGGTGGTACAAATGCGCTCACCCGAACTTTAGTGGCGTTTCAATTCGCGCTCTCTGTTATCGTTTTAGTAGGAGGTGTTGTGTTTATTCAAAACACCAAATTCCAGGAAGCAATCAATTATGGATACGATAAAGAGATGGTCGTTACTGTAAATATTCAGAGCGAAAAAGAATTTGAAGCCATGAAAAGCGCTGTAGCCTCCAATCCCAAAATATTGGAAGTATCTGTCAGCGATCACCATGTAGGCCAGAATAATTATGAATTTCCTGTGCAGATCGATACAAGTGAATACAGAGCCCAACTGATGGGTATTGGTAAAAATTATTTTGAGACAATGGGGCTAAAACTTAATGAGGGCCGGTTTCTTGATCTCGAAAACATTTCTGATCAAAATGAAGCGATAATCGTTAATCGCGCTTTCATTAATAAAGTTGGATTGAAAGATCCTTTGGATAAGATTGTTACAGTACACGATAAGAAACGTCACATCGTGGGAGTTATCGAAAATCATGTTGATAACCTTTATCGATCTAAAGATCCTGAGCCCTTCTTGTTTTATCCAGCACAATCAAAGGAATATAAAATGATGCAGGTAAGAGCGGAAGCCTCCGACTTGGCCTCAGTTAAGCAATACCTTGAAGACACGTGGAAGAAACTTTACCCGGCAAGACCTTTTGAGAGCAGATTTCAAGATGAGATTGTGTTAGGCAATATTCAAAGAGTGAATGGCAATCTTAAAAAGATTTTCTTGTTCCTTACTGTATTGGGCGGTTTATTGTCGGCTTCCGGAATTTTTTCACTGGCTTCATTGAACATCGCTAAACGCACCAAAGAAATTGGCATCCGCAAAGCACTAGGTGCCACTGTTTCCAATGTTGTAATGCTCCTTAATAGAGAATTTGTAATCATTCTTACACTCGCTGGTGTAGTGGGCTCTGTAGGAGGTTTCTACTTAACCAAAGCACTGCTGGATGTTATCTATAAGTATCACATTTCGATTCAAATAGGTTCAGTAATTATTTGTGCGGCTGTGATATTCGCCATTGGAATTTTTACTACGAGTGTTACTATTCTTAAAGCAGCTAAAGCTAATCCGGTTGATACACTGAGAAGCGAGTAAGTCTCGCTTTCGTGAATGTCGAAATAAAATAATACCTGGTATGCAACCTTCTTACTGTGGTCAGGTACTATAACAAATTTCAAACACATGAAAACACTAACCCAACCAATCATTTGCCTTTTTCTCTTGGTCGCTGTTATCTCAAACGCCCAAGATCATAAGACAAGCAAGACATTTACTGGTATTAAGAAAATCAGCCTTTCTACTTCTTCAGGTAATTGTAAACTGATCAAAGGAGCTTCCAATGAAGTTCAGATAAGCGTAACAGACACCTATTCCACCAATGATTTTAAACCCATCATGGAGCAGGACGGAAGCACTCTTGAACTGAAAGAAGATTTTGAAAAACATGGATCGTACTCTGGAAGTTCATCGTGGGAGTTAACGATACCAGACAACATGGAGGTTCGTTTTTCTTCTGGATCGGGCAACTTCGAGGCGAATAACATCGCCGTGAAAATTTCGGGAAATACTGGATCAGGAAATTACAAGTGGAAAAGCCTTAAAGGCGACTCAAGAATAAACACAGGTTCTGGCGATATTTCAATTGAAGACTTTAACGGCGAAATTGATTTGAATACGGGCTCAGGTGATGTGGATATTACGAAGGCAGAAGGTGACTTGCACGCCAATTCAGGATCAGGTAAAATCAACCTGACAGGAGTGAAGGGGAAAATATCAGCGAATGTTGGTAGCGGAAATATTTTAGGAAAAGAATTGACATTAACAGGTAAAGGAAATTTTAATTCCGGTTCAGGAGATGTGAATATTAAATTAGCTTCATCACCTGCCTACGCAATTTCTATTAACAGCGGATCTGGTGATGCAGTACTTGATTTTAGTGGAAATAAAATTGAGGGGAAAGTAATCATGACCGTGAATAAGAGAAATGGAAATATTGTGGCTCCTTTTCCATTTGATAAAACAGAAGAATTGAATGACAACGGAGACGACAATATACGAATTCAAAAAACAGCTCAACTTGGTACGAAAGACATTGAAATAAAAATCAGTTCTGGGTCAGGAACTGCTGAGATTAAAAAATAATTAGTTTGAGTTTTTAACCAGAAACACAGGCATTTAGTCTGTGTTTTTTTGTTTCTTCTTTTTTGTCTTTCTCTGTTTCGGAATTTTTCCAATTCTCGCATCTCCTTTACGAATCAATTCACAGGCCTTAAGAACGAGTTCCTCAAAGTCATCTTCATCTACGGGAATATTTTGCCAGACGGTTTCGACCTTACCGAGCAATCGAACTGAACGCATGCAAGGAAATTCTTTTCTTAAGTTTTCACGATGTTCGTGAGGAATAGCGATCCATACGCCATTGTCATCCGCGTGATCTTTTCGCTGGCGCAGGATCAAGACGAGTTTTTCACCAACATAAATAGCGTAGCACCCAAACATTGGTCTAACTCTTGGATTAACACGATCCAATTCCTCTAGCACGAATTCAAATGGAATTTTTTGCTTCATTGAACGCTTAACAATTAAATCTAATTAACTTTATTATTTGCATCAAATCTTTATTCAATGTTAAGCAGAGCATTAGAAAAAAAAGGAATATCCCGAAAAAGAAAGAAAATGGGCAATAAGAAAATTGCCTGGGATTACTTTGATGAAAAGGGAAAATTAATCTCAGATCAAAAGGTAAAAGACCGTTGTAATAAATTGGTACTACCGCCTGCGTGGGTAGACGTTTGGATATCACCAAGTGCCAAGGCAGACTTACAAGCTACCGGCAAGGATGCAAAAGGACGATTGCAATATCGATATCATGAAAACTGGACGAAAGCCAGAGCCGAAGAGAAGTTTGATAGCATGACTGGATTTGCACGAATGCTTATCGCGATAAGAAAAAAAGTTGATACTGATTTGAAGCTCGAGGGCATGCCGAAAGATAAAGTTGTCGCCTTGATTATCAAGTTGATTGATCTATATCATTTCAGAGTGGGTAATGACGAATATGCAAAGACGAACGAGTCGTATGGTTTAACGACTTTAAAAGAAGGACACATGACACTCGATCGTTCCGCATCTGCGGAAGGGGAGATGGATGCCATTTTTGAATTCAAAGGAAAATCGGGAAAGATGTGGAAAAGAAGAATTTGGGAAGATGACCTCGTGCTATTGATTAAAGCGTCGGGAGAAGTTGGAGGAAGAAAGAAGAGTCAGGATCTTTTTCGGTATGAGGATAAAAATGGAAATGATTTCGACATTAAATCAAATCATATCAACGAATATCTTGATGAGATTACATCCGATCAAGAGAAAGTTACTGCCAAAGATTTTCGAACATGGGCGGCAACCTGGAAGACGGTCTTTCGGCTTTCTGAGCAATTAGATCCGGACACTGCTATGGCCAGGAAAAGAGTATTGAATGAAGTGATCAAAACCGTTTCGTATGACCTTGGAAATACACCAACAGTTTGTAGATCCAGTTATATTCACCCTATAATATTATCAGATTGGACGGAGGGCAGCTTTCGATCGAAGTGGAGTAAGGCAAGTCGCAATCGAAAGTTGAAAGGATTATCTTCCGAAGAAACGACAACACTTTATTATCTGAAGTAAAAGTTATCAAAAGGCATTCGTGAGCAAATCGTCAGGAAAAAAGCAGCAAGCCTAACTTTTTCAATAGATTTGTATGCCCATGTTAATAGTTAGTAATGAACCATACAGGAGCAGATAAATCTATAGTTGAATTAACGAGTGAACTTGCGCTCTTAAAATCCAGGCTTGCAAAAAAAGAAGCGCTTTTCGATAGCATCACCGAGCATACGCTGGCAGGTTATTGGATTTGGGATATCCCCCGAAATCAGATGTTTATCAGTCCCCATCTAAAAGCTATGCTTGGATATAAGGACGAAGAACTGCCGAATTCGGTAGAGACTATCAATACGCTCATGCATCCATCAGACTTACCAGACACGTACGCGCTGCTTGGCAAACATTTAGAGTCAGACGGAAAAATTCCTTTCGAAATTGAAGTGAGGTATAAACACAGAGACGGTTCAATCGTGTGGGTGATCTGTTCGGGTAACATTGTTCAGCGTGATGAAAATGGAAAACCAATTGAAATGATTGGCTGCCATATGGATAACACTGAACTAAAAAAGGCAGAAGGAATTCAAAAATATGCTAATGAGCTTGAACGAAAGAATACGGAGGTCGAACAATTCGCTTACGTTGCTTCACACGATTTGCAAGAACCGTTAAACACTATTCAGGGTTTTATCAACTTATTGCGCCTGAAGGATTTTAAGGATGAAGAAACTATTCAGTATTTAAATTATATCAGTCAAGGTGCTACTCGAATGTCTAGCCTGATCAAAGGATTGCTGGAGTATTCGAGGATTGGCAAAGAGACGGTGATGGAGAAAGTCAATTGCAATAAGTTATTAGACGAAGTAAAAGCGGACCTAAATCTTTCTATAAAAGAGTGCAAAGCGAAAATTGAGATTGGTGAATTGCCCTCGGTGATGGGATACGATATGGAGTTGAGAATTTTGTTTCAAAATTTATTGAGCAATGCTTTAAAATTTAGAGGTCAGGACACTCCTGTAGTTACGGTCTCTTGCTTGAATGAAAATGAGCATTGGACCTTTTTGGTAGCCGACAATGGTATCGGTATAGACCCCGTTTTTAGTGAAAAGATTTTTAAGTTATTCCAGCGGCTCCACCCGCGAAGCGAATATCAAGGGTATGGATTAGGTTTGGCGCAGTGCCATAAAATTGTAACTGAACTTCATAATGGCCGTATATGGGTGGAGCAGAATAAACCGAAAGGAAGCATATTCTATTTCACAATACCTCACGGCATATGATGAGCGATTCAAAGAGATTAAATTCCGTTCTTTTAATAGATGATGATGACATAGTGAATACGTTGCATTCTATTGTACTTCGTCAGTCAGGACTGGTAGAAAATATTCGCTCGGTGATGTCGGGAAGTGAGGCGCTTTCAGTATTATCAGCGTGTCAAGAAGATCAGAGTTGGCCTTCCATCATTTTTGTTGATATCAATATGCCAGGCATGAATGGGTGGGAATTTATTGAACGTTTCTATGAAAAATTCTCGATAGAGAAACACAGATGTAAAGTTTGTTTACTCTCCAGTTCATTAGACCCACGAGATAAAGAGAAGGCAGATAAATCTGAGCTTGTTGATTTTTACTTTTCCAAACCTCTTATGCCAGAAATTGTGAAAACAATTTGTAAAGAAATATCAGTTAGTATTTAACCAAAAAACAAAAACTTATGGATACCACTTTGCTTACTACCAGTACGATGCTAGAAGGCTATAAGATTACCAAACAACTTGGTTTAGTTCGTGGAATTACTGTTCGCTCCAGAAGTATTTTAGGGAACATGGCTGGAGGGTTCATGACAATTTTTGGCGGACGAAGTTCTATTTACACCGAGCTTTGCGAGAATGCAAGAGAAGAAGCTCTACAATTGATGATCAAACACGCTAAAGATGTTGGCGCTAATGCCATTATCAGTATGCGCTATGATGCCAACGAAGTCATGAGCGGCCTTACCGAAGTGCTCGCTTACGGAACTGCTGTTGTAGTTGAGAAAACAAATTAATCATCGCGCAGTGACTTTACAGGATTCATCACAGCAGCACGAACTACGTGGAATCCAACTGTAAGCAAGGTGATCATAAATGCAAGCAGCGCCGAAAAGAGAAACGTGCTCCACTCATTAGTCACTTCTATGCGATAAGAGAAGTTTTGCAACCAATGATTAGTAAAGTACAAAGCTGCTATAGATGCTAGAATCGTTCCTAGCGAAACCAACACAACGAACTCCTTGGAAACCAAAACCACAAGGCTATTCACACTGGCACCAATTACTTTTCGCACGCCGATTTCTTTGGTGCGCTGTTCTGTGGTGAATGCCGCCAAACCTAATAGGCCGAGACAGGCGATAAACACTGTCAAAAACGAAAAGACTGTAAATACCTGACTTCGCTTTTGATCAGCGCGATATTGCGAATCGAGATCCTGGTTAACGAAAGTATAACCGAATGGATCGTTAGGATAAACTTCTTTCCATGCTGACTCAACGGAACTTAATGTTTTCCCGATATCACCTGGTGTAGTGCGCACGAAAACATAGTTGTTCTGTTGGCCAAGAATAATAATCAGCGGTTCAATCGGTTCGTAGAGCGATCGTTGATGATAATCTTTCACTACACCAACCACTCTTTTCTCAAACTGATTTTGTTGACCTGCTGTGAATCGCCTGCCGATGGGATCTTTCCAACCCATTCGCTTCACCATACTTTCATTGACTAATACTCCATATAAACTATCGCTTTCAATTTCGTGAGAAAAATCTCTGCCTTGAACAATCGTCATGCGCATTGTTTTTACGAAGTCATAATCAGCAAAATATAAATCTACTCCACGTTCTACCATCTTGCCTTCGCTGTCTTCTACTTGAAAAATATTTTTACCAATGCCTTGTCCGGGTGATGCATTAGCCATACCTGCGGATACTACCTCTGGGCGTTTTTTTAATGCTTCCAAAAGAACAGGAGCTTTTCCAAATTGATCTCTACCGGATAACTCCAAACGCATCAACTTCTCTTTATCAAATCCCAGATCTTTCGTTCGTAAGAATTTAAGCTGGTCGAAAACGATGAGTGTGCTGATCAACATAAAGATGCCAAGGGCAAATTGCACAATCACCAACGACTTTCTGAAAAACACACTTCCACCTTTTGAAGACAACTTTCCCTTTAATACGTTGACCGGATTGAAACTCGAAAGATAAAAAGCTGGGTAGCTCCCCCCAATCAAACCGGTGAAGACTACAATCGCTATCAAACTCCAGATCACCACGGGTTGAAAAATATAATTGAAGGAGAGTGTCTTCGCCGAAAGCATATTAAAGTAGGGGAGAAGGCCGAAAATCATAGCGAGACTAAGCACCAGCGCGATCAATGCTACCACAATTGACTCAGATAGAAATTGATAGATCAATAGTTTTTTCTCGCTGCCCATTACTTTTCTGATGCCCACTTCCTTAGCGCGATTAGCTGATCGTGCTGTGGCAAGGTTCATGTAATTGATGCATGCGATCACTAACATGAAAATTCCAACGGCACTGAAAATGTAGATGTAGGCAATGTCGCCACCGGATTCGGCTTCGTCATCAATCTTTGAGTACAAGTGGATCTTTGTGATGGGTTGAAGTTCGTACTTCACTTTTATCCCCATCCGTTCAAAGATGGGGTTTACTTTTTCAGCGATAATTTTATCAAGGCTTACTTGCATTTTCGTTAGATCGTAATTCGAGGGAAGTTGGATATAAGTAAATACGCCAAAACCTCCCCAATTGCTTTGCAAATTAGGCCGTGTATTTTTAGAGATAAGAGCATCAAATCTAAAGTGCGAATTGTTCGGCACGTCTTCTATGATACCCGTTACCTTGAATGTTTCGCCTTGCTGATTTTGAATGGACTCACCCAAAGCTTGCTGAGCTGAAGCAAAATATTTCTTCGCAATTGTTTCAGTCATCACGATGGAAAATGAGTTGTCAAGCGCAGTGGAAGGATCTCCAGCTATGAAATGATAGGAGAACATGTCAAACACCGTTGAGTCGGTGAGATAAAATTTCTCTTCAGGAAATTGCTTGTCACCAATTTTATAGATTGTTCGGTTTATACCAATAAAGCGGACAGCATTTTCAACTTCAGGATAATTGTCATCTAGTTCATCGGCAAGAGGAGTTTGTGTGCTGGCCCACGTGAAGGCATTATCCGGTTCCTTAATGTTAGAAATGATTCTATAAATATTGTCCGCATTTTTATGATAGCGATCAAAGCTGAGCTCATCCAGAATGTAGAGCAATAAAAAAAGGCTGCACGTAATTCCGATCGTGAGCCCAAAAATATTGATAGCGCTGTAGGTCTTGTCTTTGTAAAGGCTTCTCAGCGCGATTTTGAAGAGGTTCTTAAACATGACTTCTGGGTTAACTTCGCTAAGACGGACAAGAGGAAGGAATAGTTTTACCGCCTGTCAAGTTTCGTAGATGACGCTATCCCCTAATGTTAGTTATTTTCGATCATGGTCTCGTAATGCCCTACGGTAGGAAATGGATCGTAGTAGTGGTGCAAAAGTTTTTTCCACTCTTGGTATTCATCGGATTGCCGGAACCGAATGGTGTGGTCTTCAAGTTTTTTCCAGTTCACCAGCAGGATATATTTATTGCTTTGCTCTAAACATTTACGAAGCGAATGCCCGGTATAGCCTTTAATGGAACTGATGTATTGACCGGCCGTTGCAAAGTCTTTTTCAAACTGTGCGTGTTGCCCTGCTCGAACATTTAAAATGGCGACTTCTAAAATCATTATAAAGTAAATTAAATTAAATTGAATATTGTCGGTTTACGAGTGTCGCTTTTCAGCTTATCAAGCCTTTAGTTTTTTCTTTTTCATTTGCTTGTCGCCCCAGGTCATTAAGTTTTTAATGGACGGAATTAATTCATCTCCGATTTCCGTCAGGGTATATTCTACTTTTGGCGGTACTTCAAGATATACTTTTCTATTGAGTAGAGAATCGTCCTCCAGTTCGCGCAGGGTTTGCGTGAGCATTTTTGTAGTGATGTCGGGCATTGTCCTTTTGAGCTCACCATAACGAAGCACTTCATGGCGATGTACGTGCCATAAAATCCTGGCTTTATATTTCCCACCAATTCTCCTAAAGGCATAGTCGACGGGACACATTGCAGTTTCTTTCTCCTTTTTTTTCATTTTAATCAGTTGATAATCATCAATAGAATACTTTTAGTGCGTAGGGTACATATTGGTACATACTTGCCATAAATGTATATACATTACAATTTTACAAAAAAAAATCAAAGTGAACACAAACGACAAACACAAACGAGCCTTTTTAATTTGGCTTGCTATTTACCCGCTGATAACAATTTTGTTTTTCCTGCTGGGCGATTTTCTATCCACGTATCCGATGGCGATACGAACCTTGGTTCTTACGGCCATCGCTGTGCCAATTGTATTCTATGTCATCTTGCCTTTTTATAACAGGCTATTCAAACAATGGTTAAACCAAACAAATAAATAATGAAAAATACAATTCCTCTAGTAACGGTATGTCTGATTATGGGCATTACAACAAATTCAATTGGTCAAACAAAAACTCAAAATTCAAAAACAATGGAAACAAAAAAACAAAGTAAAGAAGTAGTTCAAGGTTTTTTCACTGCCTTTGGCAACGGTGATTTTAATGGCGTTGTAAATTCATTTCACGACAGTTGTACCGTTACCGCTATTCGCGACTCACAGCGAAGTGGAAGTCAAATTTATGGAACATATA
>DASYTA010000689.1:0-2501 GCA_036002745.1 Cyclobacteriaceae bacterium
GGGCCGTGGTATTCAATACGCCCTTTCGATTTCTGTAAAAGAATCCATCGCTCCACTCCAGGTCTTTTACATTAAAAATGCAAAAGGTGGACAGATTGATCCATCAAAGCTATATAGCTTACAAAGCATACAGCCAGGAGCAATATTCTCCATCGAAAAAAATATAGACGAGAATTACGTGATCCTTCCTATTGAGTTTGTAAAAAACCTGATGAATTATGGCGATAGGCGAACTTCACTTGAAATAAAAGTCCAGCCCAATAGCGATATAAAAGCGGTGCAAGCTTCCATCGAAAAAAAATTAGGCAATGACTTTTCCGTTCTCACCAATGAAGAGCAACACAAAGACATTTTCAGGCTGCTCAAAATCGAGAAGTTGTTTACCTTCATTTCACTTGCATTGTTGATCCTAGTAGGGTCGATAAATATTTTCTTTTCGCTAATGATGCTAGCTCTCGACAAGAAAAAGGACATTTCTATTTTATCAGCGATGGGAGCTCACTCTTCTCTCATAAAAAAAATATTCCTGGCAGAAGGAGCATTAATTGCTTTTACAGGAGCTGCATCGGGATTGGTACTTGGTGGAGCAATCTGCTGGGCCCAAGACCAATTTGGTTTTGTAGGCATGGGCATGGGCAATGCCATCGTATCAAGTTATCCTGTAGAAATGAAATCAGTTGACTTTCTTTCTGTGTCGATTGTTATTGTGGTAATAACCTTTTTGATCTCATTTTACCCGGCAAGACTTGCTGCTCGCTCTTTCTCGATCGAGCAACTTTGATCAGTTTTTTTACTTCTGACCTTCGGCCATCTTCTCGGCAGTCTCAGCGATCTTTAATTGCTCAATGAAGCTATCTACTTCTCCATTCATGATGGCAGGTAAGTTATGTTGTGTGTAACCGATGCGGTGATCAGTTACCCGGCTCTGTGGATAATTATATGTGCGTATTTTTTCTGACCGATCCCCACTTCTAACCTGACTCCTGCGCGAAGCTCCAATCTCAGCTTGTTGTTTTTCCACTTCCATTTCATAAAGCTTCGTGCGCAGCATCTGCATCGCTCTTTCACGGTTGCCATGTTGACTACGTTCTACTTGGCAAGTGATCACTATCCCTGTCGGTTTGTGCGTAAGCTGAACTTTCGTTTCTACTTTGTTCACGTTCTGCCCACCTGCTCCACTAGAGCGTGCCGTCTGAACTTCAATGTCGGCTGGATTGATTTCAACATCAACATCTTCAGCTTCCGGCAATACCACTACGGAGGCTGCGGAAGTATGAACTCGCCCTTGCTGCTCGGTATCAGGAACTCGTTGAACGCGGTGTACTCCCGATTCATATTTCAGCAAGCCATATGCTCCCTCGCCTTCTACACTAGTGATTACTTCTTTGTATCCACCGGCAGTTCCCTCTGTAACGTCAACCACTAAAAATTTATAACCTCTTCTTTCACAAAAACGCTGGTACATCCGCCAAAGATCTCCCGCGAAAATGGCAGCTTCATCTCCACCGGTCCCCGCACGAATTTCAAGAATGGCATTCTTTTCATCGTTAGGATCCTTTGGCATCAATAGTTCCTTAATCTCTTCTTCGATCGCATCGCGCTTGGGCTCCAATTCATCAATTTCCATTTTCGCCAGTTCACGAAGCTCCGCGTCTTTCTCCTTTTGAAGAACTTCCTTGGCGTGCTGAATTCCGTCCAATGCACTTTGATATTGGTCGTATTTCTTCACCACTTTTTCCAAATCGCGATATTCTTTGCTCAGTTGCTGGAATCTTTTTTGATCCTTAACGGTCTCCGGCTGGCTTAAGAGCTGGCCCACCTCCTCAAATCGGTTCTTTATATCAATCAGTTTGTCAATCATAAATCTTAAAAACGAGGCGCAAGTTAATAAAACTCCTTTACGGGAGGGTTGAGGGCTGTCGTACGATTATGCGAAAATCACTGTTCAATTTTCAACACTTCTTGAAAGGGAATTCCAATTCCGGCCGATTTAAGCCGAAAAAAAATGTTGAATAGTTTTTGATAGCATCCCATAAAGCAAATTCATATGATCAAGGCCTTTTCTTTTTTGCTCGTTGCATTCATCCTATTGCTTACCCTTCCTTTAATGATTGGCTTAGGGGGAGGTCTATTTGGATTAGTAATTGGTTTGATCGGTGGCGCGATCGGCCTCCTATTCGGAATTATCGGAGCAATTATCGGTGCTATCGCCTGGATTTTCAAAACGATCTTTCATCTCATTTTCGGATGGTCTTCAGGCTTTGATCATCATCACCACTGGTTTCATTTCAACGGATGCATTTTCACGGCAATCATCATTCTGATATTAGTGGTGGCATTAAGCAAAAGAAAATAAATCAGAACTTCAGCTCTGTTCTTAGTCCGGTAATATGGTTCCTAAGTGCATCTTGCCAGGCCTCATCGGCATCCCATTTAGTACCTAAAAAAATATTTCCGTATTCCGTATTCTTAAAATAAAATTTATAAACTATTTTTTTTGA
>DASYTA010000690.1:0-1574 GCA_036002745.1 Cyclobacteriaceae bacterium
AATAGCACATGAGCTTTGTCATATTATTGAAGAAAGAAAACTTGGCACGAGAAGATCTCTAGCAGATAAGCTTGCCTACAAAATATCAACCAGGTATAAAACACTGGATGAAAGAAACACAGATATCCAGGTTGTCTTAAGAGGTTATGGCGCTGAACTTTTAGAGTTCATGACATTCGCTGAACAAAAGGGTTTTGATTTTTATGAGGAAGATGGGCTTGCTGTTCGTGAGTTAAAAGTGTTGCTTAAAGAGGTATCACAAAACGATTGATAAAATGAAAGTTCGAATTCCTAGAAAGCAGAAAAAGCAATTAAGAAAGAGATTGGCATCCGGACAGATCAGTATGATAAGTAGTGTTGGCCAAAGTGGACCAATTTTAATTGAAATCGCTGCTGGAGCTGGGAAAGGGATAAAAAACTCTAAAAATAATGTCTTAAAAAATGATTGATTTATGATGAAAATTCTATTTGGATTTCTTATGCTGATAAGCGGCCAAGCGACAGCACAGTGTTCTTCTATTCCTACTGACCAAATCAATATTACAAGATTAAAAGATTATATGAGTTCGCACAGAATATATGAGCTGCGTTCTTTGATCTCTAAAAGTGAATTGAATACTACGAATGTATTTGATGGTGCCATGTTCACTAAGAAGAACGGTTCCGTGGGAAAGGTTAGAAAGTCGGAGCTTTTAGAATTGATAAATGGTTCAGTTTCGAAAATGTTTTATTGTAAGCTTTGTAACATGGAAATAGTAAAGGACACAACTCAGTTTCCAAAATCTAATATTATGTGTTCAATCAAAATGACAAAAGAGCAGTCATTAGAATGCGAAATGGTATACCATAACACAGATTACAATGTTGTGTCAATTTCAGTAATCACGAACTAGAGGTGCCTAATGGGTAAGCGAGGTAACAAAAAACTATTGATTATGAACTCAGAATATCACTTCAATCTTAAAAGAAACTGGCTGCAGCGGATTTTGGATAGAATAAATCCATTTAAAGGAATCAGAGTGGTCGGTGGTCCGGGAGCAGGGAAAATGCATAAGAGGAACTGAAGCATCTACCGAAGTTACAAGAAACGATTGATTTATGGAATTCGAGAAAAGAACCGATTGGGGAAAATTTGAAAGGCCGTCAGTGCTAACTTTTGATCAGTATAACGAGCTGGCTGAGAAGATCCGCAAAAACACAGGCGATTGGATGGTTGCGGTTATGGAACTCTTTGAAAAGTTTTATGCAAATGATTCTGGTAGCTTCCATACGACAATTAACGATGACAATTTGCATGATAACGCCTTGATTTGGGAGGAAGGATACGCAGCTTGCCTAAATGACCAATTAGCTGTTCACATTATTCAGTTGATGCGAGTTATGACAATGAAGCAACGAGAAGCTGTGGCAGATGCAGTTTTTGAATCTCACAAAAAATAGAGTATCACCAAACGATTGATTGATTATGAATAACCGGTTTACGCTCATCAAAGAAATTTCACCATACTCGTCGATTAGGGTGGTTGTAAGTCTTATTATCCCAATCCTTTTTATAACGATATTGTTAATTACAG
>DASYTA010000691.1:0-6385 GCA_036002745.1 Cyclobacteriaceae bacterium
GATGTAAACCGGGGAATCGACGTTACCTATAACCACCTCAATAGGCCAACCAAAGTTAGTTTCGGTCCTAACGATTATATTCAGTATACCTTTGATGCCACAGGAGCAAAGCTTAGCGAGATCGTTTACAAAGGCGGTAAACTGTTTGCTCAACGCCATTATATAGGAGGCGTGCACTACGAAGGTGCAGGAAATGATAACCAAAGCGGGGCAAACAATCCCGCGCCTCCTGCTTCACTAGCTTTTATAAAAATCAAAGAAGGTCGGGTGTTGAAATCAAATGGGGCATGGTCTTATGAGTATAGTCTCGCCGACCACCAGGGAAATGTGATGGCCACCTTTGGTAGTTTAAGAGATGTCAACGTGTACAAGGCATGTATGGAAACATACGATGCAAATAAACAAGCAACGGAAGAAAGTACATTTAAGAATATCTACACTAATGGTGTTAATAGGAGGTCAGGTCTTTTTAACAACACCAAGCCTTCGGCAGAAAACCCCAATCCTACATGGAGCATTGAGACAAATGGAGCTTATGCAGGCAAAGAGATGGGGCCCGCTAAAAAACTTCCTACAACTACTGCGGGCGATCGTGTTAGCACAGGAGATCACATCAACATGTCGGTGTATGCTAAATTTATTACACCAACTTCCGGTGCCAACACCGATGTTCTCGTAGGGAGCCTTGTAGGATTAGCCACAACCACATTTGGAATATCTTCAGGGGAGACGGCTTACTCTGGTTTTTCAAATTATTATGATGGAGGAGTAGGAACCGTTGTTGCTAATAGTGGGGCACCCAAGGCATACCTAAACTACATTCTGTTCAACAGCACCTATACATCATATCAATTTGGTTTTAAACCTGTGCCTTCTTCTACTTTTGAAAAATTAGAATTGGATCTTGTAGTGCCAGGCGCGTTTGATGGCGGGTCCATTTACATTTTTACCACCAATGAAAGCAATTACTTCACGTACTTCGATGATATAAAAATCGTGCACGAAAAAGCGAACCCTGTTTTGCAGGTTACGCAGGTAAGTGACTACTATCCATTTGGTGTGCCTTTCAATACATGGAGCAAAGGTTCGGTTAGTGCCAACCGCTACACTTATCAAGGGCAAGAAAACCAGGATGATCTGGATTACAACGAGTACGCATACAAGTTCCGCATGCACGATCCCAGTATGGGCCGCTTCATGAGCGTAGATCCGCTAGCAGAAAAGTACATGTACAACAGCCCGTATGCATTTAGTGAAAATAGAGTGATTGATGGAGAGGATTTGGAAGGTAAGGAGTGGACAGCTACTAAAGATAAACTCGGTATGATTAATGGATTTAAATGGGATGCGGAAAATGCCTTTGATCACAATGGAGCTTTAAAAGAGGGTTACTATCAGGCAGCCATTTTTTTTCAAGACAAGAACACGTGGCAGGAAAATAAATCGCTTCTAGGAGATCTTCGAGATGATGGAGGTCATAATAGTTTTAATTTGGGAGCAGCTACAGCAACAGTATATGGGCCAGGTGGATCCGATGACGTTACAAATTACAAGGCGACAACCTATGCTTCAGACCAGTCAAAATTTGGAACTATCGCATCTGGGGCTTACCAAGCTGTTCATGCAAATCACAAAGGCATACCGGCACTGCGACTTACAAGTCTTGATAATGTTAAAAACACTCAAATACCAACGATTGGAAAAAACCCAGCGCATACTGACAGAGTTCCCGGCTATGCTGATGGAGTTGATATTCATTTTGCAGGTCGACCTACAAAGGGTCAATATTTCACAGGCACTTTTCTCTCAAATAATAGAATCTCAGGCGTATCTGAAGCATGTTTACTAATAGATAACGATAAATGGTCAGATTTCATTAGTAATTTTGATGGTGTAGAAAAAATAGGGATTGGGCTTAGAAGAAATGGTGATATACCCGAAGATTGGTATCTCCCTTTAAATAATTATATGCCAGCAGAAATGGACAATACTTATTTTGTTCCCCCACCTTATATACCTAAATATAAATGATATGCTAAGAATATATGTTTTTCTCTTCTCATCAATACTTCTTTGCTGTTGTTCAGATGGAAAAAGGCAAGGCAATAATGATGTTAAAATTGAGCCATTGCGAAAAATTAAATTTGATTCATTGGGATTTAATGAAATGCTAAAATCTTTCACAGATTATAATATCGGATTTGACACTTTAAGCATAACCGGCCGAATCTTTTTATGTAAGGAAAAACTACCGGACACAATCATTAACCAGATTACGCCGAATTTTTATAAACGGATTTTTAAAGACTTTACGAGAAAAAGCGGATTAGTTATTAGAAAAATTAATTTCTTTTATACAGAAAATAACTGGAAGATATATCTCATTAAGTATGGTACAAAAGAAAAATATTATGGCAATGTCATTGGGTGTTTCCGTCAAGATGTGAATTTTATTTTGAAGGATGCTTTCGAGGATATCTGTTCAAGTAAATCCATAAGCAAGGTTGAGGATTCAAGGGATCTCTTGCAAGTTGTTCTTTGCGAATACTATTCATGTGATGCCATTGAAGAGTCTTTTTATCAAAATGTATTTCAAATAAATGAAAATGGGATTAAAGTAAATCGAACCTTGGTTAAAGAACCTTGCAATTCAATGAAGTCCGTCAACGGTCTATTGCAAAACGAGGAATGATGAAGATAAACATAAAGCTTGGCCGCATGGCTGCGAAGCGAAGTAACAATGAGAGATGAATGTGTATCAATAAAAAATATTTTTACCTATCTCTATTAGCGATGTTGTTTCTATTCGCCCAAAATCTTTCTGCCCAGATTTTTAAAGTTGATCTATCAAAAAAGAACTTAGCTAAAATAGAAAAAGGCAAAACTGCTTTTGATAAACTTAAGCGCTACCGCAAGGCATACAGTCATGACAGCTTAAAAAAGATTAAGAAAATATCCAAGCTTTATCACAAGAAAATGGATAGCCTTGCACGTGTGTCTGCAAAAGAAGAAAAGCTCATTGCCACTTTCATTCTTAGCGGAGTCTCCTGAAGCGCGGGAAAGAGTAATGGCAGGGACTCCGCGTAAAGTGAAAACAAGATGAGAGGCGAAATAATGAAAACCTCCTTCTCAGCGGAGTCTCCTGAAAGTGAGGGGGTGAGAGCGGAGCAGAGCAGGGACTCCGCACAATAGTAACGAGTATATAAAAAAGTAGAATGATTGAACAATAAGTGAGTACCAAAAGACAAATACCGCATAATGATGGCGTGTACTTTATCACGTTCACTTGCTACAAGTGGTTACCATTGTTTGAGATCACCAACGGGTACGATATTGTTTATAAATGGTTTGACTATTTGAAAAGCAAAGGGCATTACATCATTGGATATGTAATAATGCCCAATCATGTTCATGCACTAATTGGGTTCTCCAGCTCCGTCAAATCCATTAACACAATCATCGGCAATGGAAAACGATTCATGGCCTATGAGATCATTAAACGATTAACTGCGCGGAATGAGATTGAACTGCTCGAAGAGCTGTCGCGAAGGGTGAGCAAACGAGAAGAGAAAAGGGGTAAACTTCACGAGGTATTTGAGGAGTCGTTTGATTGGAAAGAGTGCAGAAGTGATAAATTCATCGATCAGAAGCTGGATTACATGCATGACAACCCTTGCCGGGGAGTTTGGGATTTAGCTGAAAACCCAGCCGATTATTTGCACAGCTCAGCAAAGTTTTACTTAACAGGTGAGCAGAGTTTTTATGTTGTTACTCACTGTGGGGAGTTGAACGATATTGATTTGGCTAAGAATTTGATAAATGAAATGCAGGTAAACGCGGAGTCCCGAAGCGGAGACTCCGCTTGGAATTAGACTGCGCTATGAAAACGCAGAGTTCCCGAGGCGGGTAACTCTGCTACGAAGTGGTGAGGAACGGAATTAAATAATAAGAAAAAATTTAATGCTCATTAATAAAAAATATTTTTATCTATCTCTGCTAGTGATATTATTTCTCTTCGCCTCGAATCTTTCTGCCCAGGTTTTTAAAGTTGATCTATCAAAAAAGAACTTAGCCAAAATTGAGAAAGGAAAATCGGCTTTTGATAAACTTAAACGCTACCACAAGGCATACAGCCAAGACAGCTTAAAGAAGATTAAGAAAATATCCAAAATCTACCACAAGAAAATGGATAGTCTGGCGCGTACTTCCGCAAAGGAAGAAAAGCTGATTGCTACCAAGCGTAAGAAAGGTATTCGCATACCGTTGGATACACTTGCTTTCTTAAAGCAATACACTTCTCTCTTGCCGCGAGATTCATCTTCACATGATAGTGTTGCAGTGAAAAAAAAGATTAAGAAGGATTCTTCTTCACTTGATAGCGTGGCAATCAAAAAAGCGAGCACCGGAGATTCATCTTCGCGAGATAGTAGTGCGATGAAAAAAACAGGTAAGCGAGATTCATCTTCTTTGGATAGCCGCGCCTTAAAAAAAGAAGCTTCACAGCAGTTGACATCTCTGGAAAAACAACAGGTACAGCGTTTACAAAAGGAATATGGTTTGTCAACCGATCAAGCAAAGCGCTATCTAAAATGTGATTCCGCTACACGCCGCAAAATAGCGATCGATGGTTTGAAGCAACTCCGCGAGAAATCACTGAGTCAATTGCCTGCCGGGCAACGCAAGCAACTAGAGTCTTTTCAAAAACAGTATGGCCCTTACTCAACCGAGGTGAAACAATACGCATTCTTTTTAAAAGATTCTGTTGACCGTACCGATACTATCAAAGCCCTGGCAGCAGCACGTGCAGAAGGGCTGGCCAATCAAATAGCTGGTCAAAAACTAGGAGGAGCAGGGCTGAATCAATTCAATGATTACGAAAAAAGACTGAAGGAACTAAAAGATCTTCGTAGTCAATATCAAAAACAGATTGAAGACAACAAGAATCCGGAACATCTGAAAGAAAAGGCGAAGGACGAAGCAATGGAAAAAGTGGCGAAGAAGGTTCAGAAAAATATGTCACTTCTGAAAAACAAATATTCGTCTCTACTCAACTCCAACGATCTGAGTACAGGTATAAAGGCAAAGTCTCTGAAGGGGCAACCCTTTCGTAAGAGATTGGTTTTAGGTGGTAATTTTAACATTGTTAATATTTCGCCATTCATGGCGGATCTTGCGCCGGTCATTGGCTATAAAATTGACAAAACATTTCAGGTAGGAGTTAGTGGAAGCTATCGTGTTTCATTTGTTGACACCACCAAGATTGTAAGCGGACTTTCGGCAAAGACAACTGGTTACAGTGTTTTTGTCTCCCACGATGTCATCCTTAATTTCTTTGCCTACGGCGAATGGGAACGTTCTTATACAACCGTAAAACAGAATGTAAATGATCCTAAAACTTCTAAACAATGGGTTAATAGTTTACTGATAGGCATAGGCCGTCAATTTACCATTAGCAAAAAGGTGAAGGGAACTGTGATGCTCTTATGGAACCCGTTGCACGAGAGTGGAAAGACACCATATAATAGTGACTTTGTTGTTAAAACTGGTTTTAGGCTTAATAAGTAAATTTTTAAGAGGACAATTCAGTTAAGAAAAGTAGCGGCTGATGAGCCGAGTTCGTTTTCTCGCACCAAATTAAATCACCTAAGCGCTCAGCCAAGGTTCGTGTCCTCACGAACCTCAAATTGAAATTATACAAAACAAAAAACCCTCCGCTTACTGCGGAGGGTTTTCATTTTTGATGTGGTGTCATCACGCGTTGGGTTTAGTGAAACGAATTCTCGATACTTCTGCGCGCTGGTCGCTGCTAAAACCAAAGGCACCGCGCACATAGTTCTTGGTAGCCACAGCCGTGGAAAACAAACTGCCTTCATCCTTGTAGAGTAAGGCATTGCGTTTCCTCCGTGCGCTGGCCATGGCAATCTCCGCTTGCGCTACCGCATCGTTCAGGCCGCGCAGCTCTTGCGATTTGGCTTGCAATCCGGCTACCGAAAGTTCTGGCTCGGTAGGCGCGTACTTCGGCTCTGCGGATACAGTCTGGACCAGCTTGTCGAAATAGAATGCCATGCTTGCATAGTCGCGTGAGAATGCAAAGGCCGGAGTCGGTTTCTCGTCGGCTGCTTTCGGTTCCGGTGTATTCGTAGCCATAGAGGCAGACTTCTTACTTGTGCCCCAAAGCTTTCGCGCACTGGCGCGTGCATCGTCGATGGTCAACGCATGGGCTCCGCTCGACTTCAACACACTCAGAATCTGTGATCCCAATTGCCGCACTCGCTTAAAGTTAAGCTCGCGCGTGTTGGTGATGTTGTCGTAAGCAGTTTGTGCTTCGTTCACTTCATCCATTACTTGTTGTGCGTTGTTCAGCAAGGTGGTCAACGCATTCACC
>DASYTA010000692.1:0-4628 GCA_036002745.1 Cyclobacteriaceae bacterium
TATAGCAATGGAACGAATTCTACGGTGGCAAGAATTATTGACGGATCAATTACTAACAACAAACTCACAGGAATGGCGGGTGTTGCAAATATTGGCAATGATCGTAATTGGTGCGGTCATCACTTTGGTCAGGCAAACTGGTATGGCTTCGGCCGATTGGCGTGGGATCATGCTCTCACAACTGATCAAATCGCTGATGAATGGATTCGCATGACTTTTTCAAACAAAACAGAAGTAATTAACCCATTGAAGAAAATGGTTCTCTCTTCGCGCGAAGCTGTGGTAAACTACATGACGCCACTAGGCTTGCACCACATCATGGGATATAATCATCACTACGGTCCTGGTCCGTGGGTAAATAAAGGTCGTGCCGATTGGACTTCGGTTTATTATCATAAAGCGGATAGTGCCGGCATTGGTTTCAATCGTACATCTACAGGAAGTAAAGCGTTGAATCAATATGCAGCTCCTGTAAGAGAGCAACTCGAATCACTCGAAACTTGTCCTGAAAAGTTTTTGCTTTGGTTTCATCACTTACCTTGGACTTACAAGGTAAAATCCGGTAAGACTCTTTGGGATGAGATATGCTACACCTATAATAAAGGAGTTGATGACGTGAAGACGCTGCAGCAAGAATGGAAAAGTGTAGAAGGTAAAGTTGATGGAGAACGATACAAAATGGTAAGTGATTTTCTTTCCATCCAGCAGAAAGAAGCTGTTTGGTGGAAGAATGCTTGCCTATCGTATTTCCAAACATACTCGCGTATGCCAATTCCTAGTGGAATCGACAAACCCGATCATACGTTGGAATACTACCAGAAACTATCGTTTCCATTTGCGCCTGGTATCAGGCCTCAATGGTAATTCAGATCGATTAAACTATATGGTTACTACTTTTTCTTTTGGTACAAGGAAATGCATGACCGCCCACGCGATCAAGTAGGCCGAGCCGCAAATGAAGAACATGATATAGTAAGCAGTTTCAATATGTCCGATACTGCGGTAGTGCACGAACATATTTTTTTGTACTAACAACGTGAGCAAGATACCGCCAAGTCCGCCAAACATTCCACCAATTCCGGTTACAGAGGCCACAGCCTTTTTAGGAAACATATCCGATACTGTAGTGAAAATATTTGCACTCCATGCTTGATGTGAAGAAGTTGCGAAGCCAATAACAATAACGGCGAACCACATATTCATTTCGCCCAGGACTTGTGCGAAGACAATCGGCAACACGCTAAATGCGTAAATCAACATCGATGTTTTACGAGCCTTGAAGATGGGCCAATTATTTTTAATCAGCCTCAATGGTAGCCATCCACCGCCAATGCTTCCAAAAGTAGAAATCAAATAAACGATGGCCACTGGCATTGATAGTTCTGTGCCTTTCAATCCGTATTGACTCTCTAAAAAATCAGGCAACCAAAAAAGATAAAACCACCAGATGGGATCGGTAATAAATTTCCCCAATACAAATGCCCATGTTTGTCGAAATGTGAGCAACTTAAACCAAGACACCTTTTCAATTTTTTCTGTTGAAGGTTGTGGTTCTCCTGCGGAGTCGCTGTGAATGTAATCTAATTCTTCCTTCGACACTTTTTTATGAACTTCAGGTTTATCGTACATGGCTAGCCACAGTACAAGCCAAATGAAACCAAATGAACCTGTGATAACAAATGCCCATCTCCATCCCCACGCTTCGGCAATGAATGGAACAGATAGGGGCGCAACAATCGCTCCGATGTTTGCACCCGAATTAAATATTCCTGTAGCTAAGGCTCTTTCTTTTTTAGGAAACCATTCGGCAATTGATTTTATAGCGGCGGGAAAATTTCCTGATTCGGTGATTCCCAATGAAGCTCTCGCCACTACAAACCCAAACGTACTTTTCACGAAAGCATGGCCAACAGCAGCAAGACTCCAAAACAGCACAGAAATAAAATAACCCATCTTGCTTCCCAACTTATCGATGACGCGCCCGGCACCCAACATCCCCAGAGCATACATCAGTTTAAAAGCGATTTCGATATCGGCGTAATCGCCATCGTTCCATTTTAACTCTTCCGACAAGGTTGATTTCAATAAACTAATCACCGAGCGATCAAGATAATTGACTGTTGTTGCAAAGAATACCAATGCACAAATTGTCCAACGATATTTTCCTATTTGATTTTGTGTTTCCAATGGAGAGAATTAAATGGTTTTAACCTTATTTTTTTAATCGATGAATAATTGCCAACGCCTCCGATACTTTTTGTTGAAGTTGATTCCAGTCTTTCTTCTCCAGTATTTCTTTGGTGAATAATTGTGAACCAAGCCCCACGCACATGGCACCTGCGTTGAGCCATGCACTCAAACTTTTTTCATTTGGTTCAACACCTCCGGTGATCATCAATTGAAGGTCAGGTACTACTGGCATAATAGATGATACAAAGCCAGGCCCTAACACCGAACCTGGAAATATTTTAATTACTTCAGCACCCAGTTCTTTTGCTGTCACGATTTCAGTAAGTGTGGCACATCCTGGAAGCCAATGTTTGTTGTGTTGCTTGCATACCTCGGCCATCTCTGGTTTTAATATTGGCGAGATAATAAAATCGGCGCCTGCATCAATAAATTTTTTAGTAGTAGCACCATCCATCACCGTGCCTATTCCCAACATGAGATCAGGATAATGTTTGCGTTGACTCACTAAATGCTGGAAAATTTCAAATGAATTTTTCTTGCGATTAGTAAATTCAAAAACCCGTACACCTCCTTGATAAATTGCTTGCACTACTTGTTGAGCAACTTCCGGATTGTCGTGTGTGAACAATGGCACAAGGCCACTGGTCTTCATTGCATTTACAATCTGTTCTTTTGTGAATGACATCCGCTTTTATTTTTTTATTTATGACTTACTGATTTATTGAATGGGTTTACCTTAACAGTTTACCTACATTTTCTCCTTTCACTAACGATTCGATCTCGGCCACGGTGGCCAGGTTTACATCTCCTTCTACAGAATGTTTCCAAGCGCCTGCGGCAACGGCAAACTCCAATGCTTGTTGATCAGTTTGTCCTGTGATCAATCCATAAATCAAACCAGCCATGTATGCATCACCAGTGCCAACACGATCAACAATATGAGTGAGATCATATTCTTTGGATTGAAGAAGATCTTTTCCATTCCACAAAACAGCCGATAATTTATTGTGCGATGAACTTATGGAATCGCGGAAAGTTGTTGTAATCTTTTTGACGTTCGAAAAACGCTTCATAAAATTTTTGGAAGCTTCTTTAAATGTATCGCCAGAAATGTTTGCACAATTTTCCATATCAGCAACACCGGCAACTACAATGTTGGTGAACTCAATCAAAGTCGGCATTACATCTAGTGCTGTTTTTCCATATTGCCATAGGTTTCTTCGGTAATTGATGTCACCTGAAACAGTTAATCCTTTTTTCTTAGCGGCTTGCAATGCTTCGAGACAAACATCGGCAGCACCTTGAGAAATAGCAGGTGTGATACCTGTCCAATGAAACCATGCAGCATCTTTAAATGCCTCATCCCAATTAATAGATCCAGACTTAATGTGTGCGAAAGCTGAATCAAATCGATCGTAAACAATGCGCGATGAACGCTGCATACTTCCATTCTCTAAAAAATATAAGCCCATACGTTGCGGTCCATATAATATATGAGAAGTATCAACGCCAACTTTCTGCAGGGTCTGTGTAGCCGCTATTCCCAAATCATTGTCAGGAAAGCGAGTAACATGCGCAGTTTTAATTCCAAATAAAGAAAGTGAAGCAGCCACGTTTGCTTCAGAGCCAGCGTATAAAATGTTAAGATTGGTAGCTTGAGTAAATCTTGAATTACCAGGAGTAGATAATCTCATCATGATCTCTCCAAGGGTAATTACTTTTTTAGGTTCCTTCATTTTGTAGTCTTTCGATAAACAAATATTTTAAAAATTAATTGCCTTTCTTAGTTTATTGCTTTCATAGCAAACTTCAATTAAACGAATCACTTCCATCGCTTCTTCAGGCTTTACACTCAGTGGTTTATTGTTGCGAATGGCATCAAATAGGTTGTCGTAAAACTCCATATAGTCTCCAGGCTGCGTTTCAATTTTTTTTTCAACATGTACACTATCGATCGAGCTGTTGATTTTTCCCCACCACTGCTCATCTTCTTTTCCCCAACCACTAATGTTTGGAAGTTTTCCATCCTTCAAATCCTGTTCTTGCGGGTCGATGCCATATTTTACAAACGAACCTTGAACTCCGTGAAGGATATAACGTGGTCCTTGTTCCCGAACGAGATAGCTTGACTTTACAATCACGAGCATATCGTTGTAAGAAAGTCGAATGTCATAAAAATCATCCACCATTCCACCAGGGCGTTGAATGCCGATGCGGGCATCCACTTCATTTGGTTTGCCAAACAATAGCAGCACTTGGTCAAGCATATGCGAACCGAGATTATATAAAATTCCTGTACCCGGTTTAGCTTCTTCTTTCCAGGTATTTGCTTCGATATAATTGCGAAAGCGATCATAATGAATTTCCGCTTCTACTATTTTTCCAACCAAACCATCGTTCTCTACTTGCTGCAGTGTTTTAAAGTCTCCGTCAAAGCG